>JALOQH010000010.1 GCA_025453475.1 archaeon
GCGTATTACGTAAATGTCACGCCAATAGATTACTATTTCAATGTCGGCAGCAATATCACGCAGGCATATAATCTTGATATCATGCCTACCCCGATTTCAACAACTCTGAACAAAGCAATTCCATTTTACAATGCAACAAGCAGTGAGACCATTGAGATAAATGCCTCTTTCAATATGGTTGGAAGCGACAGTCTGGGAACATGCACAATAATTGCAAGCAATGAATCCGGCTATGAAACAACTCTTGGAACTTATGCTGCTGCCGGGAATATATGCTATGCAAGCGGCATTGGGATTTCCACTCTTAGGGACGGGAAATACGAGATATTTGCAAAAGTTCAGGAGACTACAGAGGGAGATACAATAGAAAGCGCGAGAAAAGTCTTCTTTGTGTGCAGAACCGCCAACGGCGCATATTGCAAGTTTGCAGATTACAATATGGATGGAAAACCAGACCTCTGCCCTCCAGCCAGCGGACTGGCTGTGACTCTTGTCAGTCCTGCCAATAACTTCATATCCTCGTCGAGCACGAACGATTTTGAGTGCACTGCATTTTCTTCTGTATCTCCGCTAAGGAACATGACTCTGTATATCTGGAATTCGAGCGGAGAGATTTATTACAGCAATACTCAATCGTTAAGCGGGATGTTCAACGATACGCTATGGAATGTCAATGTCGGAAGCGACGGGAATTACTCCTGGAACTGCCTTGCGCACAATTACGCAAACGGGTTTGGATGGGGAGAGATGAACTGGACATTCAGCCTTGTAACAGAGCCAAGAATTTACCTTGTAAGCCCTGAGGACCATTACAGCAGCACCAAGCTTACATATGAACTTAAATTCAATGTCAGCGGAACAAGCAATATTGACAACTGCACGCTCGACATAGAAAGCAATCCGGTTCAGACAATATTCAATGTAACTCCGGATATTACGCACACATTGAACTACACTTTTGCAGGACCCGGCAAATACAGATGGAAGGTGAGGTGCTATGACTCAAATGGAAGACTTGGAAACTCAGAGACAAGAGATATTACTGTTGAGAGCACAGGAGGCGGCGGAACTGTAACTGAAATTGTTTCAGGAGGAGGAGGCGGCTCTACTGGTATGGGCGGAGGATTAGTTGATGTAAGCCCCGATGAATTTGATTTGGATGTAATAATTGATGAAGAGACGAGCGAAAGCATCAGGATAAGAAATGTTGCAGGCTATAAACTGACGCTTGACTTTTACGTCATTGGCTTGGATGAGATGATTGATATTCCAAAGAGAGTCACTTTGGATGTAGGCGAAGAAAAAATAATTGACTTTAGCGTCCTTGTTGAAGAAAAAGGCACATTTACCGGAAAGATACTTATTGTATCTTCTGAAACAAATGATATTGCAAAGGAGATCCCGATAACTCTGGATGTGAGCTCGCGTGATTTCTTATTCGACATGATTATGAAGGTATTAAACAAAGACAGCAGAGTGGCAAGAGGGAAGTATCTTGAAGCGCAGATAAGCCTGACTGAGATTGCTGCAAGAAGGAATGTTGAAGTAAATCTTACATTCACAATAAAAGACATGAATAACAGGGAGTATCTCAGGACAAGCGAGATGTTCAATGTCCTTGAAAAAGCAGACATAATCAGGGTATTCGGCACAAGCAGGCTCAAGTTCGGAAGATATGTGCTTGGGGTGCAGGCAGAATACCCAGAGGCATTCGCAAATACCAGTGTGCCGTTTGAGGTTGTACCTGGCATTGAATGGGGCATTGTAATCGGCGCAATCGTCATATTCGCGCTGATGCTGGCAGTAATAATATACCTTGCAAAGAGGGGAATCTTGCATTTAGCATACAAGGCAATAACTTTGCGCCTGCGCAACAGAAAGTTCTACTAAATCTCCCATATTCTACGCCCGCGTGCTGTGCACAGAAGGTTTAAAAACCAAAAAAATTAGGTTCTGATATGGGTTTAATGAGCGCTAGAAAGTTAATGAAGAAAAACCGCAAGTTCAGATGGCATCAGACAGCTTACAAGAAGAGGACGCTAAATCTCAAGGTAAAGGCAGACCCTCTTGAAGGCTCTGCGCAGGCAAAAGGCATAGTTGTAAGCAAGTTCCAAAAAGAGGCAAGACAGCCAAACTCTGCGATGAGAAAATGCTGCAAGGTTCAGCTTATCAAGAATGGAATATCTGTGGGAGCATTTATCCCTGGGAATCTTGCGCAAAAGTTCATTGATGAACACGATGAAGTTATTATTGAAAGAATAGGCGGACGAATGGGGCGTTCAAAGGGAGATATCCCGGGAATTTCATTCCAGGTAATTAAAGTAAATGACCAGCCATTGCGATTGCTTTGGAAGGGCAAGATAGAGAAGGGCAGGCGTTAAAATGGCTGAACAAAAAATTGAACAAAGTCCAATTTCTTTCAAGGTGTTTGATTTGTACGATGTCTCAAACATCGAAATAAAAGACGCTGCGCTGAAGCCGTATGTAACATTCACACAAAGACTTCTTCTTAAGACACACGGGAGAAATCTGGAGAGATTTGCAATCTCAAAAGTCAATGTCATTGAAAGGCTTGCAAACAGGCTTGCTGTGCCCGGGCATATTGGAAAGAAGCACAAGATAATCACCTCCTGGAGCTCGGGAAAATACAACAGAAACATGAAAACTGTTCTTGATGCATTGAAACTTGTTGAAAAGAGGACAGGAAAGAATCCTGTTCAGGTCCTGATGACTGCGATTGAGAACGGCTCTCCAAGAGATGAGATTACAGTTATTGAGCATGCTGGAGCAAGATATCCTCAGGCTGTTGACTGCTCGCCATTAAGAAGAATCAATCTTGCAATAAGATGGTTTGTGCAGGGCGCATATGGGAAGTCTTTCGGCAAGAAAAAGAAGATGGCTGAAAGCCTTGCAGACGAAATAGTCAAGGCATCAGAAGGAAGCATGGAAAGCTTCTCTGTCTCAAAGAAAACAGAGGCTGAAAGACAGGCTGACGGCGCCCGTTAAAGCCTGTCTTTGACAATTCTGGGATATTCAACCTATCGTCTAAAGATTTAAAAAGCGTTTTTGTTAGAATAAAATATGGTAGAGAAAGAAACAAGCATACAAAAAATCAGGAGAATGACAACCAATCAGAAGAACATAAGAAACATAGCTACCAGCGCGCACATTCACCATGGAAAGACTGCTCTGACTGATAATCTTCTTGCGGCTGCAGGACTTATGTCTGCTAAAATTGCTGGAAATCTGGAAGAAGGCATGACGACCTGGCAGCATTCAGACGAACAGGAGAGATTAATGACTGTTGATGCTGCAAATGTCTCAATGGCACATGTATATGCGGGAGAAGAGTATCTTATTAATTTAATTGACACGCCTGGGCACGTTGACTTTGGAGGAAATGTTACCAGAGCTATGAGGGCGATTGACGGGACTTTTGTTCTTGTATGCGCAAGCGAAGGAATAATGCCTCAAACTGAGACGGTTTTGAAGCAGGCGCTTAGAGAAAGAGTCAGACCTGTTCTCTTCATCAATAAGTTTGACAGACTAATCAAAGAATTGAAATTAACTCCGGAACAAATGCAAACAAGAGTTCTGGAAATTATCAGCGAATTCAATAATCTTATAATGCAGATTGCAGAACCAGAATACAAGGAGAAGTGGAAAGTAAGCATCTCTGACGGAAGTGTTGCGTTTGGAAGCGCGAAAGATAACTGGGCATTGTCATTGCCGTTCATGAAGAAGAGCGGAGTCAGCTTCAAGGATATTGCAAAGATATATGAGATGGAGGAGAAAGAGAGAAAGGCATGGGTCTGGGAAAAGGCGCCGTTGCACGAGGTTCTTCTTGACATGGCTGTAAAGCACCTTCCTAATCCTGTTGAAGCTCAGAAATACAGAATCGGGAAGATTTGGAGAGGGGAACTTGAGACTCAATTCGGAAAAGACCTTGTTGATTGCAATCCAAAAGGCGAAATTGCTTTTGTAATCACAAAAATAGTAATTGACCCAAGGTCTGGAAAGGAAGTCTGCGCAGGAAGATTATATTCCGGGACAATAACAAACGGAATGGAAGTATATGCAAACAATGCAAAGACAAAGAGCAGGGTGCAGCAGGTTCTTGTATACAATGGAATAAAGCCTGAGCAGATGGAAAGTGTCCAATGCGGGAATGTTCTTGCAATATCAGGAATAAACGCGGATGTCGGTGATACTATAACTGTGAATCCGCAGACCTCATTCGAAGAAATCAAGCACTTATTCCAGCCAGTTATCACAAAGTCTATCGAAGTTACCAAGTCTGCTGATTTGCCAAAGCTCATTGAGGTTCTTAGAAAGGTTGGAAAAGAAGACCCCAGCATTAAAGTGGAGATTAATGAAGAGACAGGAGAGAATCTTCTTTCTGGAATGGGAGAGTTGCACCTTGAGATTATTGAAGGCAGGATAAAGAATGAGAAGGGGCTTGAAGTGAAGATGGGGCACCCGATTGTTGTTTACAGGGAGACAATAGGCAAGCCAAGCGGGCAGGTTGAAGTAAGAACGCCAAACGGGCACAACATATTATACCTCAGCATGGAGCCTCTTGAGGAAACTGTTTATCAGGCAATTGAACGGGCAGAGCTTCCTGAAGTCAAATTCAAGAAAAAGGCTGAAGATTTGTGGAAGAAGCTGAATGAATGCGGGATTTCAAATGAAGAAGCAAGGCAATACCGTGAGATTTACAAAGGAAATGTCTTTGAGGACAGAACAAGAGGAATTGTTCTTCTTGGAGAAGTTATTGAATCTATTCTTGACGGCTGGAGGCTTGTTGTTGACTCAGGTCCGCTTGCCCGTGAACCATTAATGAAGACGAAATTTATCCTGCATGATATAAAGATTCACGTTGATAACGTGCACAGAGGGCCTGCGCAGATTTATCCTGCAGTCAGACAGGGAATGCAGGAAGCAATCAGAAAGGGCACAGCGACAATGCTTGAGCCTATCCAGACACATCTTGTTGAGGGACCGGTTGAGTTTATGGGAACACTGACCCAGCTTGTGGGAAGCAAGCGCGGCATTTTATTGGATGTGCAGCAGGAAGGAGCTGATACAGTCATCAAAGCGCAGATTCCGGTTGCTGAAATGATTGGCTGGAGCAATGATTTAAGGGGCGCAACAGAAGGAAGAGGCATTTCAAGCCTTGCAGACCAGCACTTCCAGAAAATGCCTGTTGAATTGCAGGCAGAGGTTATCAGAAAGATCAGGCAGAGAAAAGGACTTTCTGAAAACCAGTAACCTGGTTTTCAATTTATTTTTCTGTTCTTATTTTTAATCTCCGTCGGCAAATGCCTTGAGAGCAGCCACTTTCCGGTATCCTTTTTCCCGGTCTGCAAATGCGTAAACCTCATAACCCTGCGATGCAAGAGATTCTGAAAGAATATTGAAATCCCTCGGGTTTTTGTTATTCTTCAGATTTGCAGGATGTTCTGCGCTGAAAATATCATATTTGAAACCCTTATTATCTGCGCGGCTGAAAATGCTTGCAGGGTTGCTCTGCCAATTAGAAGAATGCTTCTTTGTAAGAAGAATGTATTCCGGCGCCCCGGTTGTGCTGAACTGCGCGCGAAACTGCTGGAGAATTTTCTCGATAATTGGTGGTGCTGCCATAGCAATTGCGATATTTTCAGACTATTTAATTGTTTTTGGTAAAAACTCGCTATTTAATGTTAAATAACTCTATTTAATTGAAAAATAACGACGATAGACTAAAAAAGACGAGACGAAATATTTATTAAGGTTAAATAATGTTTAATATTATAATTAGGTGAAAAAGGAGGATTAAGAGACAAATAAAAAGATGGTGTTAAAAACATTTAATGTTGATGGGAAAGCTTATGAAGAGTTTTCAAAGCACTGCAAAAAAAATGGAATCAGCATGAGCAGAAGAGTTGAGAATTTCATAAAAGAAGAGATGGAGAAAATAAAATCAGAAAGCATCGAAAGAACAGAGATGCCTGAGACTCCAAAGCCTGAAAAAATCCAGAAAATTGAAAACGAATTGCATCCGCTTAGCAAATACTGCTGAGATTTAATTTTTGCGATTCTTCATTTTCCCGTCGATAGAAAAGAATTTAATTTTTCGCGGAATTTTTTAAGAAAGATAATTGCGCCCAAATATCAAAAGATTTAAATACCCACTAATTCAAAAAGAAATATGGCAAAAACAAAACCAATATTGAACGTTGTTTTCGTTGGACACGTTGACCACGGAAAATCAACCACTATTGGAAGACTTATGTTCGATTCTGGAAAAATTGCTCCTGAAGAATTGGAGAAATTGAAAGCTGAAGCTCAGAGACACGGAAAAGCAGGATTTGAATTCGCTTTCGTTATGGACAGGTTCAAGGAAGAGAGGGAAAGAGGAGTTACAATTGACCTTGCATACCAGAAGCTTATTACACAGAAATATGAAGTTACAATAATTGACGCTCCTGGACACAAGGACTTCGTCAAGAACATGATTACAGGCGCGTCACAGGCAGATGCTGCTTTCTTAACACTCTCCGCTAAAGATGGAGTTCAGCCGCAGACAAAGGAACATGTCTGGCTTTTGAGAACAATGGGTGTTTCGCAGATTGCAGTAAACATCAACAAGATGGACGCTGTTGACTTCAAGGAAGATACTTACAACAAGGTTAAGGCAGATGTTTCTGCAGTTTTGAAGCAGGCAGGATACAAGCCTGAGACAATAACATTCCTTGCAATCTCCGGATTCAAGGGAGATAATGTTGCAAAGAAATCAACAAACATGCCATGGTACAAGGGACCTACTGTGCTTGAGCAGCTTGACTTATTCAAGGAGCAGGAGAAACCAACAAATCTTCCATTAAGAATGCCATTGCAGGATGTTTATGAAATCACTGGAATCGGCACAGTGCCTGTTGGAAAGATTGAAACAGGAATAATGAAGATCGGACAGAAAGTTATTGCACTTCCGGGAAGATCAGGCAAAGGAGTTGAAGGGGAAGTCAGAACAGTTGAAATGCACCATGAACAACTGCCTCAGGCTGAAGCTGGAGATAATGTTGGAGTTAACATAAGAGGCTTTGGAAAGAAAGACATTGCCCGTGGAGACGTTATCTGCGATGCTGCAAAGCCAGCTACAATTGCTGAAGAATTTACAGCACAGGTTGCAGTTATCTCACACCCAACAGTCATTGCAAAGGGCTACACACCAGTATTCCACGTTCACACAGCTCAGGTTCCATGCCAGTTCGTAGAACTTCTGGAAAAGACAGATCCTGCTGGAGTTACAACAAAGAATCCAGACTTCCTGAAGAATGGAGATGTCGCTAAAGTCAGAATCAAGCCAATCGGGAACCTTGTACTTGAAACACAGGCTACAAACCCACATATGGCAAGATTCGCTATCAGAGACGCTGGAGCAACAGTTGCTGCAGGTGTCTGCATTGATCTTAAGGCAAAGAAGTTGTAAATTTTTATATTCTACAGAAGAGGGTTGTTTAATTATTGATTAAGTACTGCGGATTTTAAATCCATTGCAGAAATATGTATTGAAACACACCCCTTCTGAGTTATATTTTGTTACCATAATAATCCTTTTAAACCAATGAACCCATGGTTTAATATGGGTTCGTTATACACGACTAAGACAATAACCCGAAGAGAGGTTGAAGAGAAGCTGAAAAATGTTGGTGATTACGTCAAGATGGATTTTCTTTCTCAATGCCTGAAGAAACAGCTTGATTTTGATACCAAGAAATATGTTCTGATGAATCTTGCGCAGGTTTATGAGGCAAGAAGGATGTTCTCCGAGGCTGCAAAGATGATGAGAAATGCTGCTGAGATTAACACAACCTATGACGGCAAGATGAATGACTTCGCAAAGTCCTGTGTCTTATTCACAAGAGCAGGTAATTTCGCAGAGGCGGATGTTTCTTTCACAAAGGCAATGGGTTCTGCGCAAACAGACCTTCAGAAGCAGAGAATCAAAGCTGTAAGGAAAGATGCGCTTAAGGCGCAGGCAAAAGAATATATCGGCAGGGACAAGAGAAGCCATGCTGTTGCGGCATACGAGCATCTGGTTGAGATAGATTTAACTCCTGAAGAAAAGAGGGAAGCGCAAAGCACCCTACTGGCGCTGTATGAGAAACTCGGGAAAGTCAGGGAATATTATGCTTTAAAGACGAATATGTAAATTTGCATAGTTCTTTTAGTTTTTAAAAATAAAGCCCCCCTTGATGGGCCAATAAAGAAAATTAATTTGCGGTGGATTCCAAGTCATCGAAAAGTTCGTCGGGAGAAACATCGTCTTCAGTGTTTTCCTCGACGGCATTTGGCTTAACCTGGTTAACTTGTTTAAGCGCCTCTTTTTTCACCATTAAAACTTTTTCAACTCGAGGGTTTATAAACATTATTGTTGCAAAAAAGAGTAAATATTAGTAATTTTAGAGTGACAGATATAGAAAGATTTAATTAGTATTGATTATTAAAAATTGCATGACAACGGAGACGCAAGCTTCACAAATGACCCTTGAACACCGATTTGAAGCACTTGGGCGCAAGCATGCGAAATCCGATAATGAAACGCTTTCTCAAAAGGAATGGACAGAGCGGGGGGTGAGCTATTTGGGGAGGAGATTGCTTAAAGATGCAAGTTGGTTCAGCAGATTAGTTCATGATGCATGGATAAAAGAGACTCCGGATGCGCTTGAGAATATACTGATTGAGATCGGACTTGTTTCAGATAGAAAAGAAGCCCGCGAAGTTATCCCGCAGATAGTTGGGCGATATCTTGTGTATGGGCAAAATAGTGTGGAGATAGCCCGTCTGGAAAAACCAAACAGGCAGCCAGTATATGAGGCGCGCTGCTATAACTTCTCTTTTGCTTAAGAAAAGCAAATCTTTAAAAATGCCCGATATCTACTAAAGGTAAGTCGAAGAAAGGATTGATGATATTATTATCACTTTCATATTCACGCCCAATTGGGGCATAATCGAAGCGAAAACTAGATTATCAGATTCTTTCTAAAGACTTGGAATAAATTCGAGAGTTTGCAAGAACTCTCAAGGAGAAAACAAAATGGCAAAAGTAAGTCCAGTATCAATAAAGTACATGGTACATGCTTCATTCAAGGCTGAAGGGCCTTTGGAGAAGCCTGATGTAATCGGAGCTATCTTCGGGCAGACCGAGGGATTATTGGGTTCTGAACTGGAAATGAGAGAATTGCAGAAGGAAGGCAAAATCGGCAGAATTGAAGTTGAATTGGAAACAGTGGACGGCAAATCTGTCGGAGAGATAAAGCTCCCAAGCGCATTGGACAAGAGCGAAACTACGCTTATTGCAGCTGCGCTCGAAACTATAGACAGGATTGGCCCGACAGAAGCAAAAATAGAAGTAACCAAAGTGGAGGATGTAAGGGGCAGCAAGAGGGAGCAGATTCTTGCAAGAGCAAAGAAGCTTCTTGGACAGCTTGAAAGCGAAGACAGCACAGAGGGCATGCAGAAAGCGCTTAAGGAAGAGACAAGAGCTGAGAAAATACAGGAATACGGAGATGAGAAACTGCCTGCAGGAGACTTATCCGGAGAAGAGATAATTGTTGTTGAAGGCAGGGCTGATGTCGTCAATCTCCTGAAAAACAGGGTAAACAATGTAATCGGCATGAATGGGACAAAGCTTCCTTTGGAAATCGCAAAGCTCGGCAGGGAAAAGAAGATTATTCTCTTTGTTGACGGAGACAGGGGAGGCAGGCTTATTGCAAAGAATGTTGTGAACAATGCAAATATCTATGGGATTGCAGTTGCTCCTGACGGAAAAGAAGTCGAAGAGCTGACTGGAAAGGAGATATTAATGGCCCTTAGAAAACAGGTGTCTCCAAATGACTTTTTCAGAAAGACAAGATTCACCTCTGACAAGGATGAAGATGCAGTAGAAGAGGACAGAATAGTTGAAAAGGAAGAGCTGCCTGCATTTACAGGAGATGTTAAGGCAGAGATAAAGAAGAGATATGAGGAGATAAAGGGTTCTCGATCTGCGCTGTTGCTTGATGGCAAGATGGAAGTCATGAGAAAAGTAAGCTCAAGAGATGTTTCAAGGTCAATAAGATACTCAAAGAGCAGGGTTTTTGCAGTTGTAATTGATGGAGCAGCTATTGAGGCGATAATCAGAGCATGCGATGAAGCAGGAGTATCATATCTTGCTGCAACGAATTTCTCGAGCTTTGACAACGCCAAGGTTGCTTTGATAAGCCTGTAAAACGAGATTCTTGGGTTCTAAACGCAACGAATAATTATCAATATAGGGACGCAAACATAAAAAATCAGCAGCAATTCTCCTCTAACAGCGGGCAGGGTATAGGCATAAAGTTAATCTTTGATTAACTTTATATATCAGTTTAGAGTAGTTAAATTATAGAATATAAAAGGGTGTGAGATGCTAAAGACAACACAAAAATATTTGTACATAAGCCTTGTAGTTGTGCTCGTGCTGGCGCTGATTGGCGCGGTTTACATAACGTTCTTAAATACATGTCAAAATGCTCAAAGGCGACATTTGTGAATGACGAGCCTGAAGCAAGCTGGGGATATAAAATTCTTGGCATTGAGGACAGAGAATGCATTGTTAATGTCAGGCTGCTGATGGCAAAGAAAGGAGAGCTTGGGGTGAATGAACTTGTCGGGCATGAAATGCAGTGTTCTTATCCGAAAGGCATGGTTGCTTATGTTGAAAAGGACCTGTCAAAGTGCCATGGATTGCTGAAAGAGGAGCTTCAGACAATTGTTATCACAAAGCTTCACACTTACATCCTGGAGAACCTTGGCAAGTTTGACGAGAGCCTGAGCAAGGTTGTTTAATTCTATGGCAATCAGATTCGGGCCTGCTGGATTAGGGCCTGTGAAGGATGCTGAGGCAAATCTTGAGAGATTTGCAAAAGAAGGAATCAAAGCTTGCGAAGTTGCATTTACTTATCAGGTTTACATTCATCATGATGAAGATGCGGTAAGGATAGGGAAGAAGGCGAAGGAGCTTGGCATTGAACTGAGCATACATGCACCCTATTATGTAAACCTGAATTCTGATGAGAAGAGCAAAAGAGAAGAGACAAAAAAGAGAATCCTTGATTGCTGCAGGGTCGGGGCGCTGATGGGCGCATCAATGGTTGTTTTTCACCCGGGATACTACGGAAAGGACAGGGAGAAAGCATTTGAAACAATCAAAGAGGGAATTATTGATATGATAAAAGAAACGAAGAAACGCGGATGGAAAATAGAGCTTGCCCCGGAATCAATGGGGAAAGTGAATGTCTTTGGCAGCATTGAAGAGATTGCAAGGCTTGTAAAAGAGACCGGATGCTCATTTTGCATTGACTTTGCGCATGTTCTTGCACGCGAAAAGAATGTTGATTATGAAAAGATAAAATCCCTGTTTCCGGAGAAGAGATGGCATGCGCATTTCTCAGGAATAATCTACGGGGACAAGGGCGAAAGAGCGCACAGAAAAACAAAGAAGGAAGAGTGGCAGACTCTGCTGAAGAATCTCCCTAAAAACAAGGAGATGGTCATAATAAATGAATCGCCTTTTCCAGAAGAAGACAGCATTGAAGGCAGAGAAGTTTACGGGAAATTATAAAACTCTTGGCTGAATTGGCTTTTGGATTCTTACAGGCCTTGAAACGCGTTTTCTCTTTCTGTCAATTACTGTGAGCTTGGCTCTTGCCCTTTCAGGATTGATTTTACAGATGTTTAGTATCTGAAATATCTTCTGGAGGATTTCCTCATAAGTTTCTCTCCTGTATTCCTTAAGATAGTCTAATCTCTCCTTTGTCTCCTTGGAGAGCTTTATCGTCGTTATTTTGGCTGTTTCTTCCATGGTATACCTTGGTTGCCAAGAGTATACTGTTTATATATTTTGTGTCACTCCATAATAACACTCTTATTGTTGTCACCATAAAGTTTATAAAGAACTTTAATCCCCTATTATTAACTAAATTTTACAAAACACCACGAGATCATGGGATACAAAAACCTATCGGTTTCGCTTGTTGCAGTACTTGCACTAGCGATTATAACAATTGCTAGCGTAAGCGCTTACACTGACATAAGTGTAGAAGTTAACGGAATTGAGTATGACGGCGACAGCATTGCTGTATTTGCCGGCCAGACAGTGCCTGTAAAGGTAACTGTTTACTCATCTGATAACGCTACAGATGTCAGAATAAAAGCCTGGATTTCTGGTGATAAGGACCTCGCTGTATCGACTGGCAGATTCGATATGATATCTGACAAAACATACAGCAGAATGATAAATGTCCAAGTTCCTAGCAAGGTAGACCCTAGCGAAGACTTAAGCCTTATCGTTGATGTTGAAAGCAGAGACGGTAGCGTATTTGAGGGCATCGTAGTTCCTCTTACAGTGCAAAGAGAATCTTATGCACTTGAGATACTTGATGCTGTCATGGACAACGAAGCAAGAGCTGGTTCTTCAGTAACTGTTGACATTGTTCTTAAGAACACTGGAAGACATTTCGCTGACGATACCTTTGTCAAGGTAAGAATACCTGCCTTGAATCTTGAGAAGAAATCTTATTTCGGGGACCTTTCACCTGTAGACCAAGCTGACCCAGACAAGGAAGATGCAACTGAGAAGAGAATGTTCTTGAACATTCCTTCAAATGCCGCAACTGGATTATATCTAGTTGAAATCGAGGCATACAATGCAGATTCCAGTGCCACATTGACAAAGAAATTGTCAATCAATGGCGGTGCCAGTGACAGCACGCTTTTTGTTGCCTCTGCTACCAGCAAATCATTTGCTGTTGGAGAGAAGGGAACATATGGCCTGACATTGGTAAATTCTGGAGATAAAATCAGGGTGTACGAATTGGTTTCAGAGGCTCCAAGCGCATTGTCGCTTAGCTTTGCAGAACCAGTCGTAGTTGTCCCAGCAGGAGAGAGCAAGAGCGTAAGCTTTGATGCCACTGCTGCTAAGGAAGGCAAGTACAGCTTTGCTGTAAATGTCTACTCTGATGGTGAGCTTGTCAAGAAATACAACTTCGTAGCAGACGCTACTAGCAAGAGTTCAAAGGGTTTTGCAGGAAACGCAACAGTCATATTGACTATTGTTCTTGCAGTAATCTTTGTAATTTTGCTTGTTGTACTTATAGTACTGTTGACAAAGAAACCTGAAAAGACCGAAGAATTCGGAGAAAGCTACTACTAAAGCTAATTTTTATTTTTTTCTTTTTTTAACTTATAGTAGCCTCCGAATAACATTTTTTAAAAGAGGATGATAAACATGCCTCAATCAAGAGATGAAGAAGAGATAAAAAAATTATCAAATTTAACTAATTCTTTGGGGAAATTGGCAAATATCTGGGCATTGGCGGGAAATCTTCCTAAAAACAGGATATGACTTCCAAAATGGAAGTGCAACGGGTGAAATAACCCTGGTTTCTCTTAGATAATAGAGTTTAGTTATTTTTATATATCCTGCAAACGAGAGTGATTTATGGTTCATATAAAGAGGTTGACAATGAGCGGCTTCAAGTCGTTCGGAAAGAAGACAGATATTGTCTTTGACAGGGGAATTAATGTAATTGTGGGACCGAATGGCTCGGGCAAGAGCAATGTTTCTGATGCTCTCTGCTTTGCACTTGGAAGACTGTCCATAAAGTCAATGAGGGCTGCGAAAGCAAAGAACCTGATATTTATGGGCTCAAAATACGTTAAACCTGCTCCTGAAGCCTATGTGGAGATTGAATTTGACAATGCAGACAGGTCATTTTCAATAGAAAAGGATGCTGTTGCCCTCAAGAGAGTTGTGAGAAGAAACGGGCAGAGCATATACAAGATAAATGACGAGACAAAAACAAGGGCTGAAGTCATTGAGATGCTTGCACAGGCAGGCATAGACCCGTATGGGTTTAATCTCATCCTGCAGGGGCAGATTCAATCTGTGGTTAAGATGCATCCTGAAGACAGGAGAAAGATTATAGAAGAAGTTGCGGGAATATCGATTTACGAGGCAAGAAAGGAGAAATCACTCAAGGAGCTCCAAAAAACTGACGAGAGACTGAAAGAGATAAACCTTACACTTCGGGAGAGAAGAGCCTATCTAAACAACCTTGAGAAGGAAAGGGCTCAGGCTCTTCGTTTCAAGGATTTGGAGAATAATGTAAAGAGATTGAAGGCATCTGTAATCCAGAAGAAGATTGATGAGAAGAAGAAAGAGCTTGAGCATGCTGTAAAGGCGATTGATGAGAAGAACACGCAAAAGGAGAAGTTCAGGGTAAAGGCAGAGGCGCTGCAGAAGGAAATAGAAGAGCTTGCAACAAGGGTTAACCAGATAAACAAGCATATTCAGGAAGCCTCTGGTGTTGAGCAAAGCACATTGCACAACCAGATTGCAAATCTGAGGGGGGAAATTGAAGGATTAAGGGCAAGAAAAGAGAATTACGAAAACAGGAGAAATGAGACTGCAAAGAGAATAGAGGAGATGACAAAATCCATACCTGAGCTCCAGAAGGAGATAGAGGAGCTAAAGAAAGAATCTCCCAAGATGGCGAAGAAAGCAGATGAAATCGGCAAAAAGAAAGAAGAGCTTGCCAAAATTGAGGAAGAGAGGAAGAAAGTTCTTTCTGTAAAGACAGAATTAATCTCACTGCGCGAGAGAATAAGAGACAAGGAGAGGCAGCTCGCAAAAACAAACGCAGAATCAGAATCAACATTCAGGCAGTTAGAGGAGTATTCTTCCGATTTGGTCTATCAAAATGATGAAGAGTGTTCGAAAACCATTGAATCAATAAAGGGTTTTGTTGCTGAGAAGAGGAAGGTTATTGAAGAGCTTGTCAGGAGAGAGCTTGAGAGCGAGAAACTTGCATCTGTTGCTGAATCAGATATAAGGCGCTCTGAGAAGATAAAATCAGATGTCTCGCAGATAGATGTCTGCCCGCTGTGCCAGAGCAGGATTACCGGAGACCACAAGAGCCACGTACAGAAAGAGGCTGATGAGAAAATAAAGGAAGCAAATAACCTGATTGAGAATATCAGGAAAGAGCTTGCCAAGCTGAACTCTGAGAAGAATCATATGATAAAGGAGATTCGCTCTGCAGAAGACAAGAGCACCCTGGCAAGACTTGAGTTCGTAAAGCACAAATCCATCAAAGAGAAGAAAGCTGCGCTGAAGAGGCTCGTTGATGATGAGAAATCGCTTCGTGATGAGTTGAAGTCGCTTGAAGACAGAAGAAAAGAGCTTGAGACAAAGACAGATAGTTATGCTTCGATAGAAGAAAAATACCGCGAGAAGATGAATGAGATTGAGGAGATTTCTTCCATAACTGATGAGAATGTTGATACAACAATAATGTACCGCCAGAGAGACATAGAGAGAATACAGGATGTCATTAAGACTAGCAAGGAGAATATAAAAGAGCTTGATGAGACAATTGCTGATTTGGCAAGGAATTTTGATTCGAAGTCTGTATTGCTTGGCAAGAAAGAGAAGCAGGAGGCTGAACTGAATGAGAAGTTCAAGAGAATGTTTGAGGAGAGAGATTCACAGCAAAAGCACATACAGGAGAAAAATCTGGCTTTCTCAGAATTGCAGGGAGATATAAGGCAGATGGGAGAGCAGGTCAATTACATACTTGTGGGCAAGGCGCAGATTGACGCGCAGATAGAGGCTCTTGGCATGGAAATGTCCGAGTTTAGCGGTGTTGAGGTCATAAAAGCAAGCATGGAGATACTTCAGGAAAGATTAACAAAGACGCAGGAAGCAATGCACGGAATCGGCGCAACAAACATGAGAGCGCTTGAAGTTTATGATGAAGTCAAGAAAGAGTACGATGTTGTTGAGCAAAAGGCCAATACTGTATTAAAAGAGAAAGAGGAGATTATGAAGGTTGTGGAGGAGATAGACAGGAAGAAAACAAGAACATTCATGAGGACATTCAATGCAATGAATGAGCTTTTCACAAGCAACTTCTCAAGATTATTCACGAAGGGAACAGCTTTCCTTGAGATTGAGAACAAGGAGGATGTATTCAAGGGAGGAGTTGACATAATTGTAAGAATGGCTAAAGGGAAGTACTTTGATGTTACATCTCTTTCCGGCGGCGAGCAGACAATGGTTGCTCTTGCCCTGCTGTTTGCAATACAGGAGCATAAGCCGTATCATTTCTATGTGTTTGACGAGATTGATGCTGCATTGGACAAGAGAAACTCACATAAAGGATGAAGCCGGGCTTCAGGAAGTTAAGGAGCTTTCCAAACAGATAGAAGAAGAGAAGGAAAAGAAGCTGCAGCAGATGCAGAATGCTCCCGGAGAGAAAGTTGAGCAGAGCCCTGAGCCTGATTTGAGCGAGATAGAGGATGAGATAAATCCATTCAGAACCTAAACAACAAGGTTTATAAGACAGATTTCTCAGAAAATTTGATGGACAATAGAAGACCAGAATTTGTAAGGGAATCGCCTGAATATGCGCCAAAATGGTACGAAGTCGACAGATTCGGTGCCTATATGCTTGCAGCGGCTGTGGCAGCAGCCATAGCATATGGTCCGATAATTGTAAGAGAAACTGGCATATACTCGTGGCTTCAGGACAAAGGGCTTGTCAAGAAAGTTGAGAATAAGCACAGAAATTAGAATTCTCCCAGAGTTGCCTGTTTTTGCGATTTGCTTGATGGGAACATCGCTTTCCATGTCTGCCAGGATTTCCTGAATATGCCTGAATCTTCAAGCTCCTTGCCATGCTTCTCCAGGAAGACTTTGGTTGCAGGGTCAGAGGGATATCCGCTCCCGATGTTTCCATATTGGGCAAATTGCTTTCGTATTTCTCCGACTGCATCCTCGCGGGCGACTTTTGCGAGAATTGAGGCTGCGGAAACCGAAGGATGATTAACATCTGCCTTGTGCTCGCACACGACTTCGAGATTCTCAGGATGATGAATGAACTTGAGAAGAGTATTTCTCCATGCAGCAGTATTAACTGAGGGGCAATCTACAACCACAATTATTTTTTCTTTCCCGCCATTTAGCGCATTGATAATCTCTGCGGTTTTCGTCGCTTCAAGGGTATTAAGGTTTGATTTTGATTCTACAAATGCATCTATCTCATCGGGGAGTGAAGAAACAACCTTGTGCTTTATTGAATTCTCTTTTATTGTTTCCGCAAGTTTTACACGGACTGCATGAGTTAGCATCTTTGAGTCTTTTACACCTGCCTCTTTCAAAAGTTTGTCCTGCTCTTTTGTAACAAGAACGCCTGCAAGAAACATGGGGCCTATCAAAGGGCCGCGCCCAGCGTCATCAATTCCGAGAATAAACTCTCTCTTTGTCATGACTAAAAAAGAGGGCGTTTGTATAAAAACTTATGGTTGCATAGAGACAATAATTATTAAAAAGGTGTTCAAACAACCTGAAAGATGAAAGTTGTTGAAATAAAAAAACCCGCACTTGTGCAGATGATAGCAGCAGTATATGAGCCGATTAAGCCTTTGGAGTGCACTGGTCTTCTCGGAGGGGAAATGAATGGTGACAGAATCAAAGTGAGACTTGCACAGCCTGCGCAGATTGTAGACAGAAGGCCTGCAAGTGTTGATTACGCAAATGAATGGAAAAGAATAAGGGACTTGATAAGCAGAAGTTATGATTTCTTGGGGGGATTTCATTCTCATCTGAGAACAATTGTTCAAGAAGATTCTGAGAAGAGAATTGATTTGGGCACTGTTGGACTCAGCGAGACAGACACTGAAACAATGAAAGATGAATACCCAAGAGGGATAGAGATAGTCATTGCTATGAATCCATCAAGAAGAAAGATACCTGCGCGAGTCTCAGATTATAGAATAATAGGATATCTTGCCGGTAGGGGAAAGCGAAATTACAGGTTGGAAATAGGCGCTTACTATCTTGATGGGAGCTTAAGGAAAAGAAGAGCAGAGTTGCATGTCCAAAAAAGAGTTATGAATAGTTTCTTCTGCTGAGAGAAAACATTTTTTATAACAAGGCATTGATTACTTCTCAGTTTAAACTCGGTTATTTATAGCGGCGATTACTGAGTTTGGAATGGCAAAGGAAGAAGCAATAGCCGAATTTGTTGGAATAATGTTAGGAGACGGGCACATTGGAATTTATAATACAAAAGCAGGAGATAAAATGAAATTGCATCGCACTATTAAGGTAAGCCTTGATTCGAGAAACAAACAATATATTGATTATGTAAAAGGGATTATGAGAAGTGTTCTTGAAGTTGAACCTCACTTAAATTACAAGAAGAAAGAAAATGCAGTTGATATTGCAACCCATAAGAAAGACAAGTTGGATTATTTATTAAATGAGATTGGACTGAAAATCTCTCCAAAATGGGAAAAGATGAAAATTCCAGAACCTTATTCTAAGGGAAAATTGGGCTTGCTTGTTCTGAAAGGATTATTTGATACAGACGGATGTCTTAGTGTATATGATAATAATGGCGTTGTTTACCCTCGAATTGAAATTAGATTATGCCCTTCGCCCGCCCAGGAACAGGTTAGTGCTATTTTGAGCGAGTTCGGCTTTGAATACAAAGTTCAAAATCTGGAAAGGGGCAAAACAAGAGTGAGAATAAGCGGCAAAAAGCAGCTTGAGAAGTGGTTTGAACTAATTGGGAGTGCTAATTCTACGCACATCAATAAAGCTAAGCATTTTTTGAATAGTTAGGTTTATAAGCAGTTTGTCCGACGTAATCTTGGAGACCAGAGATGCTGGAATCCAGCTGCTAAATTTTAGCGGGGTAGAGCAGCCTGGAGTGCTCGCGAACTTATTTAGGCGTAAAGGTCATAGATAAGGCGAATGGCCCATAACCTCGAGGTCGTGCGGTTCAAATCCCACCCCCG
>JALOQH010000011.1 GCA_025453475.1 archaeon
GTCGTCGCGCTTCCAAAACCTGCTCATCATACTTAGGACAGAGGTTCTATTAAGGTAAAACCATCTTGCCGCAATCTCGAAATCGTCTTTGGGTGCAAAACTGTCTTTGAAATAATCGTATCTCTCTTCTGAATCATTTTCTCTTTTTAGAAATGCAACAAGTCTCTCTGGCTGGTCTCTTAGAACCCAATATACCTTTATTAGTTCTTTATCTATATCATTTAGCCAATTTGTTTCGGCTTTTGTCTTCCCAAAAAACTCTGAAGCACCGCCACAAAATGGTTCTATGAACACCTGATGTTTGGGCACTAATGAAAGAAGAGTATCAAGAGCATAGTGGTGCGAGCCCGGATATCTAAGTGGAGATTGCAGAAATTCTGCACCTCCGGATAGCGAGGTTTTACTCTTCATTTTTTGAGAATGCCTTCTTTGCAAGAAGACTTAATTCAAGGAGATGCTCCTTTGAGTCAAGAGTTCTGTCGGGCAGGTTGTTTAAATTAAACCACCTATGTTCGTCTGATTCATTTTTACAATTGAAGTTGAGACAGATCTTCTCATTTTCGTCGAGTATTGTGGCATACACGAAATGTATGGCGTGAAATATCTCGGATAGATGCGGAGTTTCCTTGATATCTATGAGTTTCAATTTTTTTGGGTCAAAATCTACCCCAATTTCCTCCTTTGCCTCACGGATACAAGCATCTATTAGCTTTTCACCTAATTCCACTCTGCCCCCAACATTTCCCCAATCTGCCCCTGATTTTCTTCTTTTTTCTTCATTTCTTTTAAGAAGGAGAATCTTAGAGAAGTCTCTATTAAAAACACATATCAATACTCCGAGTCCAAACTTTCTTTCAACTGTCATCCTTGTACTCCATAGCGAATCGAGGGTTTTTAACTCTTTTAGATTTTGCCATTATATCGGCAAGCATGTCATTCTCATATATGCATGCGCAATCAGTGCACTTATTTTTTCCATGCTTTATCTCATCCATTGATTTGCTTCCGAATTCATCTGAGGCTAAAACTACCCCTGTATAGCATGGATAGAATTTGTCTCCCTTCAAAACCCTGCGATATCCTGAAAAAAGACAGTCCCTACTGTTACCGAATGCGCCATTAATCCTGAATCTCTTTGCATGGCAGTATCTTAAGTCCGAAGGCAAAACTACGCTAAAATCCGGAGCTTCTGCTTCTTTTAAACACATTATCCTTCTTTGTTCTTCTTCAGATAACGGAGTATTTTCGCATGTTTCTAGAGATTTTGAAACCCAAAGCATATCAAATCCTGCTTCTCTGACCTGTTTGGCTATTTCTCGGTAGTTGTGCTTTTCTCCGGCATATATCTTTATACAGGAGAGCAGGCTCTTATTCGGCAGTTTTCGCAACAAAGATAAATTGGGATTTCCCCTTACTCTGACCCTTACAAAATCCATTCCTGCTAAAATGGGGATGTCTTCAGCTGTAATCTCTTCGAGGTCACATATTAAAGAAGTTTTATGCCCCATTGTTTTTGCAAATTGGATTGATTTGGCATCTAACTTCTCGAAGTGAACCTTGCAGACGCGCAATTGCTTTATGGCTTCAATTGCTTGTACTGCGCTGGCTTCTGCAATGTAAAGTTCTGCTGGTTTTCCCCTATTTAGATAATCGAGCCAGCTGTAGGGATAGAAATAAAGGGGCTGCGTATTAGCCCATCTTGAAACTACCTCCCCACCTTCAGAGAGCATTACTAAATCGGCCGGCTCAAGGGCTTTTTGTTTATCTTTGGGTGTCTCAAAGATCAATTTTTGGTCTTGCATCTTTGAAAGCCTCCTTGCATAATCTGCACTCACCCTCTTCAGACAATATTCTTTGTAGCTGGGGTGTTGACGCAAATGGCTTAATTTCTCCTGCTAGAATTTTTCTGTCGGATTTGCTCATGCCTTTGTAGATATCTCCAAGCCTTGCGGTAAGAATGTTTCCTATTGGCGGAACAAGCCTCCAGCAGCACGTGTACAAATTGCCCAGAATATCTGTGAAAAAGTAGGGGTTATCTAAACAGTCTGGTCCGTTCATGCAGTCTCTCTTCTCTTTCTGATGCTCTAGCAATTTTTCCGCTTCCCCTATGGGCATTGCTACTGTAAGCGAGAGGTATCCCACGTCTAGAGGATGATGCACCTCGTCAAGGAATCGTTTGATTGACCTAACTTTCTCAAGATCTGCCCCCCCGTCTTCATGGAACTTATCCAAGGAAATTCTGATTTTATTTACGCCAAGATTGTATAATTTGTCTGCTTCTTGGAGGACGTTATCTCTGCTCTGGTAGAAAGCTACTCCGTTGGTGTTAACTCCCAAATGGAAACTTTTTCCGAATCTGTCCCTAAATCTTCTAAGAGTATAATAAAATAGTTCCCTCTCACAATAAACCTCTCCACCCTCAATCTTTAGTCTTATTAGGTTATCTTCAAGGTTTCCAATTATTGTATCTACCTGCTCCCTGGTCAGCGAGCCTTTTTTGTTAGAGTTGTAGCAATGGGGACATCTTAGATTGCATTTTTGTGTAAGATTCAGATTAAATCTATATTCCTTCATTTTATCACCTCATAGAATCTTAATCCTGATTTTATTGATCTTATTACGCCTTGCAATGAATGCATAAGCATGTTGTCGTAGATACTGCAACAACTTTTACATTCACCTGGGACATTTTTTGTAACTTCTTTTACTTGGGCCGGAGATAAGAATTGCTCCAATTCTTGCGGAACTCCCTGAAACGTTCCAAGCCTAAATGCCTGCGAATACATAACTTCACTTTTTGTACAAACAAATAAACTTCTCCCCATAAGGACTGGTTGGATAAGCGCGCTAAAACATTGCTGTGGGAATTCTCTCCTATCTTCAATTTCCCTGCTGTAATACATTGAGTCCAGACTGTGGGGCAGGCTAACTCCAAATGATGGATTTTCCAAATCTCTTGTCGCTTGCAGCTGTTCCATGGCTAAAGAGGTTACAGGAAAATCTTCCGGTCTTTTATATTCTGGAACAAGAATCTTAACTATCTGGATAACATCCAATCCCATTTCTCTTAATCTCTTCGCAAAATCTAAATAAGCTCCTTCGTGCTCTGAGCGTAAAGCGAGCCTTGCTCCAACCATTAGGTCTTTCTCTCTCCCATTTTTTCTTCGCTCATCCAAAATCTTCTCGAGATTCTTCATCGAATCATTGTATGTAAAGTCTGTTTGGCCAGAGTAAAATCGATATGCATTTTGTCCTATTCCAGGAAAACTTATCCGGATAAAATCGGCATTTTCTATCAACGAATGTCTCAGAGAATCATCTGTCTGGCTTCCAGAGGTTACGTAAACAATACCCATATTAGCATTTCTTTTGGCAAAACTTAAAATTTCAGGTCTGAACTCATAAAAATCAGGATTTCCCTCTCCAGATTGTTCAAATCTCACTTTGGAGAATCCTCTTCTTGAAGAATATTCCACAATCTCTTTCAGGATATGCTCATAAAATTCCAAAGGCATCTTAAAATTATCCTTTGGATACTCTTCGATTGGCAGACTTTTTCCGCACCCGGACAGACAATCTGCACATTTGAAGTCGCACTCTAAAGTATCGTGGCTGTCTACTGAAAGTATCGGCAGGGGCTTTCCAAATCTTTCAAAGGCATAAATTGCTCTGGCGTAGTCTACAACAGACAGCGGGAAGAAATGTTGCGCATATCTCTTGCGGGTACTCCATACGACTTCTCCTTTCTCGTCTAATACAATCAGCCCATCAGATCTAATCGCTATCTGTTTTTTTGAAAGCGAACCTATCTCTTTTTGGGTAGCGGGCGCTATCTCTCCCGAGGGAGTTAGACATTTTACTTCACCATCACCAATCAAATATTCCATTATTGCTCCTCCGCATATTAAAGAATAAATAAATCACCTCATCACCAAAATTGGGTTTGAGGTTCATCTTAAGATGTTATTATTGAGTGGTGATATTATTTAAGGTTTTGCTTTTATCTCCCTGAAAAAATCTTCAATTTCTTTTAAAGATTTGAACTGCATTAACTCATTTCTCTTTTTGGCAGCTCCAGGAATGCCTTTTATGAACTTGCTTCCCAGGTGTTTTATTATTGCCAGGTCCTCGAATTTGCATCTCTTGCTTAGTTTTAGATAATCCTGGAAAGCAGCGATGTTGTCTTTGAAAGAAAATTCTGTTTTCTTGCCTGTTTTGAGATATTCAAGAGCGCGCTTGAATATTAAAGGGTCGCCGATTGCCCCGCGGGCAATCATAACTCCGTCACATCCTGTTGTTTCTAACATCTCTAAGGCTTGCTCGGGAGAGAGAACGTCTCCGCAGCCGATTACTGGAATCTTTACAGATGGTTTTACTTTTTTTATCCATTCCCATTGCGCAGGAACATCGTAACCCTGAGTTGCAAGCCGGGGGTGCAGCGTGAGGGCATCTGCTCCTGCTTTTTCAATCATTTTTGCGATTTCAAGAACATTATTCTTCTTGAAGCCGAGACGGATTTTTACTGTTGTTGTGATATTGTTCTTCCTGAGAATCTTAATCATCTCGACTATCTTCTTTGGGGAATTTAGGAGACAGCTTCCTGATTCATTCTCTGTGATGCGTTCCGAAGGACAGCCCGCGTTTATATCGACTAAATCGTATTTTTTTAAGATTGGAAGTACTTTTTCAAGTTCATGGGGATTATTTCCGGTTATCTGGATGCCAAGCGGAGAGTCGTCTTTGGAGGTTTGCATCATTTGCAGCGTCTTGGGATTGGTATGAATCATGGCGGGGACATTTATCATTTCGGTATAAGCCAAAGCTGCGCCCGCTTTCCTGCACACAAGGCGATAGGGGAGGTTGGTTATGTCCACCATTGGAGCAAGAACAAGAGGATTTTTCAGTTCTATTTTGCCGATTTTCAGGGTTTTCATAAACTCTGGAGGAGAAACGCTATTTTAAATATTGTTAGACATTCTAATTTTTATGAACGGATACTACAAACTCCTTACCTGGATGATAACTATTGGAGTTTTAGTGTTGTTTGTTGCAGGCATTGCATATAGGGTGAATGTTGAAGAAAAAGTTCAGACAAGCATTGCCATTTACGGGTTTGTCGGGCTCTTCGTGATTGTATTTCTTTTTGAGTTCATACCTCAAATTCTCTCTACATATATCCCTGTAACCACTGCGTTATTATTCGGCATGGATCCATTTGCTGTATGCATTATCTCAATAGTTGCTTCAGCCATGGGTTCAATTCCTGCATTCGAGATAGGCAGAAAAGCGAGCAGGAGATTTATTAATGATGTGATTGATAAAAGAGCTCATCGGAAGGTTGAGCGCTATGCCAATACGTGGGGCAAGTGGGTCGTAGTTATCGCCGCATTTAGTCCTCTCCCATATATTCCGATGCTTTTTGGCGCATTGAAATTGACAAGAAAGAATTTTTATATCTACGGGGTGCTTGCGAAGACAGTAGATTTCATTGTTTCTATAGCTTTCCTGACAATATTTATTTAAGCAGGATAAACTTTGAAGGAGAGACATCATTTTAAATATCATTAATAGTTTTATTTTCTATGAAGAGGTATTATCAGTTCCTGGCATGGATTATTGCCGGAATGGTATTGCTCTTATTTCTCTCTGGCGTTATTTATAAAAGCATTATAGGAATGGAGCTAACAACACAACTTGCCGCCTATGGATTTGTCGGGCTCTTCGCGCTGGTGTTCGTTCTTGAATTAATCCCGCAATATTTCTCGCCGTTCATGGTATCAATAAGCGCTCTTTTATTCGGGCTTGACCCATTTGCAGTTTGTCTTGTTAGTGTTGTTGCTTCATCTGTATCTTCCCTCACTGCATTTAGAATAGGGAGAAAATTAAGCACAAGATTTGTGGAGGATATTGTCAACGGCGGAAAGAAGAAGGAGAAGAATAATAGCCATAACTTAACCGGGAGAATCATTAATGGATGGGGAAGATGGATTGTGCTTGCAACAGCGCTGACACCCCTGCCATATTTCTCAATGCTTTTTGGGGCCATGAGGATGAAACCCGATAATTTCTATTTGTTCGGAATGGTTCCGAGAGTTGCGGGGTATGTTTTAATTACATTATTTATGGCAGTAGTGTTATGAACTATACATTAAGCAATAAGTAACTTTAAATACAAAATTATCCAACAATAAACATGGAAAAAGACATTGGCAGGATACAAAAGAACTCTGAGACAGATGTTCTTGTGAGAATTGATGATTTTGGCGGACGTGTTGGCGTGACTATAAGGGAATTTGTCAAATCTGAGAGATATACCGGATTCACCAAGGCAGGAACAAGAATCAGCGCTGAAAATTTCCCTGCTTTCAAAGAGCTGATTAACTCAATTGATGAAAAGGAATTAGCTGAGATGGCTGCAAATACGAAGGCGACGCAGTCTACATTAGATTCTTCGGATTCTTCCGGGAAAAAAGAGGGTAAGACGGGATTCAAGAAAGCAAAGGAGCCTGACGAATTCGGCGACGCTGCTTTCTAATCCCTCTAAAAATCTTTTACCATGGGATATACAAGAAGAGAACTGGAGTCTATAAGAGATTTGCCTGATCAAGAAGTTGAAAGGCAACTGGGATATATCGAGCAGGAGTTTCCTGATATCTACAGGGAAAGTAAAAGAATGGAAACATGTGCTATTGAGTCAAAATTGGGCGCATTATACTGCATAGTCGTAGGACACCCCTGGAACAGGCCTGTTCCTAAGACTGCGGAATCCAGAAAAATACATCTCGCATGCGCCAAACATCTTATGGGGGAAATTGATTTAACTGGCTCTTCTTAGATATTTATATACAAAAAATTAAATACTTCCAAGCATTCTGTTTCTCATGAAGAAGGCGAGCAGCCGGAGACTTTCGCCAGTATTTGGAACAAAGTCTATTTCTGAATATGTTCTTGAGATGATGGGGCTCATGAGATTTTACAGATTTGAAGCTGATGGCAAGATGCTTATCGAAAGGCAGGGTTTGAGGAGTTTGGAAAAGGCAGGTGTTCTTGAGATTAAAACAGGAAGCGGTTCATTAAATCCTTATGAACTCGTTGTGACAATAAACCTGCAAACAAAAGTGGCTCAGTTCAATGGAAGACAGTATACTCTTTTTCATAAAGGGTTTACAGGAGATTTGAAGCCGGTTGTAGAGTTTCTCCGCGACAATGGATACAGAACAAATGTAATGGGAATGAACTAATCAATTTATTGGGCGGACTTTTATGTGTTCTCCTCTTGCCGGTCCTATGGATATCCAAACCGTGGGCTTTCCAACATAATCATCTTTATCTGAGACATATTTCCATAATTCCCTTGGAATTCCTTCTATGCCTGCTTCGACATACGCTCTTCTCTTTTCCCGAAGAACCTCGTCAACTAATTCCGGCTTTGACAAATCTTTCGGACCATCCCAAAGATGCCATCGGTATATCTTGCCCGAATAAACGGGCCTGACTTGGTCTAATTTCAACGGGACTTCTGAGATAGTTTGACCATTGAACTCGTACGCAGTGCAGACTTTTATGTTCTGATCCTGGATATTATCCGCTCTTGTCAAAATTATTCCGTCCACATCATTAAGCATTGCTGAACGCTTGACAAGCACCCAGTCAGGATAACCTACGCGCCTGTCTCTCCCTGTTGTGGCTCCTTTTTCGCCTGCATTTATCCTGGTTTCTTCTCCAAAATCATCTCCTGCAAGGGTAGGCATAAATCCGCCGCCAACTCTTGTTGGATAACCTTTTTCTATTCCGTATATCTTGAATGCTTTTCTGGGCATTCCGCAGCTTGCAAGCCCATGGGGCGCGGTAAGATGGGATGACGTAATATCCGGAATTGTGCCAAAATCAACATCAAGCATTGTTCCCTGGGCTCCTTCAAAAATTATGTGCTCTCCGTTATTCAACGCGTCGTTTAACCTATATTCAAGCCTGCATGCATACGGCTTCAGAGCATTTCTTATTGGCTGATGGAGAACAGCAAGCGCATCAAAATATTCCTGGACATTTCTTGTGACGGGGAGATTCGTTGGCGGAAGCTCCTTGCCTTCAGCCTTCAGTTTTTCCTTCAACTTGGCTATTGCTTCTACGTGCAGCTCCAGCGAGGCTGCAATCTCAGAGTGTTTTGCCTCGAAGACATACTCTAATTTCTCAGGGAAATTATCCCCCGTATAATCTGCAAAAGTTATTCTTGTGTCTCTTCTTGAGTTATCTGAATAAAACGGACCAATTCCGGAGCCGGTTGTGCCTATTTTTCCTGCTCTCTGACTTTCAAGCAAGGCATCAATTTTTCTGTGATAATCCAGCAAAACACCTGTTCGCTCGGAGATGTGAACTCCCGCATCATAATCAAATATTCTTCTTGCATCTGCAAGTTCAACTGAAAATTTCTCAGGGTCAAAGGCGACATGCGGACCTATTGCAATATCTGAACCGCTTGTCAGACCGCTTGGGGCTGCATGCGTGACAAACTTTACCAAAGAACCATCAGGCATTGGGATGTACATTGTGTGCCCTGCATTAGTTCCGCCCTGGTATCTCACAACCCAGATTCTTGCTTTGTCATCAGCTGCCTTCGCCTCCTGAACCATCTCATCAACAACTTTCGCTTTTCCTTCGTCGCCCCATTGCAAGCCAACTAAAGCTGCGCGGATTGGTTCTTTCGAGCCCATTATAATCTCCCCCGATTGTAGTTCGGAGCTTCTACTGTAACTTCTATATCGTGGGGGTGAGACTCTGCAAGTCCTGCATGAGTTATTCTATCGAACTCGCCCTTATCTCTTAATTCTTCAATTGAAGCAGCACCAACATAGCCCATGCCCTTTCTTAATCCCCCAACATATTGATGCATGACTGTTTCCAGTCTGCCTTTGAATGGAGTAAGTCCGTCCATTCCCTCTGGGACAAGCCTGTCTTTTGCGCTTTCTTCCTGCAGATACCTGTCCCTTGAACCTTTATTCTGTTCCATTGCGGACAATGAGCCCATGCCGCGGTACCTCTTCCATTGCCTTCCTTTGTAGAACACGATATCTCCTGGAGATTCTTCTGTTCCTGCGAGCATGCTTCCCATCATGACAGAGTATGCGCCACACGCGATTGCAATAGGAATATCCCCAGAATTAACCAAGCCGCCGTCCGCACAAATGGGGATTTCATAGCTTTCTGTAGCTCTGGCACAATCATACACTGCAGAAACCTGAGGACGCCCGACTCCTGCAATTATCCTTGTTGTGCATATTGAGCCAGGACCCTGTCCGACTTTTATTCCATCTGCTCCAGCATCTGCCAGCCTCTTTGCAGAATCACCTACCGAGATATTTCCGACAACAACGTCCAATTTGGGATGGTTTTTCTTTATTGTTTTCAGGGTCTCGTAAACTGGTTCCGAATCCCCATGGGCGGTATCTATTACGATAACATCGACGCATTCTGCAACTAATTTTTCCAAACGCTCTAAAGCTTCCTTGTCTGTGCCGATTGCGGCAGCAACTCTTAATCGCTGCTGGTTATCGAGATTGTAGGTTAATGCGCTGCGCTCCATGATTCTTTTTACATCTTTGAGCACATACATTCCAACTACCCTATTTTGTGCATCTACAAGAGGAAGAGATTTTATTTTGAATTCCCGCATTATCCCGTAGGCATCGTTCAGTGTTGTATCGCTTTTGGCTGTTCTTGGACCTCGGGTCATAACTTCCAGCGCCTTTTTTGGCATATCTTCTTTACCGCAGAAATCGAAATCAGTTGCTGTAATAATTCCTACAAGGGTGCTATCTGCGCGGCTTATCACAGGAAAACTATGAAAACCATACTCTTTTTCTTCCCTTCTTTTTAAGATATCCCCTATAGTTTCATCTTCATAGACACGTATTGGAGTTCTAATGCGTCCATTGAGATGGTTCTTTACTCTTGCAACATGGCGTGCCTGTTCTTCGGGACCGAGGTTTTTATGAATTACACCTATTCCGCCGAGTTTTGCAAGCTCAATTGCAAGACGGGATTCAGTGACTGTGTCCATGGCAGCGCTCGCGACAGGTATTTCCAGAGAAACGTTCCTTGAAAATTTTGTTTTCAGAGAAACATTTGCAGGCATTACCTTAGAATAGCCAGTTCTTAATCTCAAATCATTAAAAGTAAGCGCCGTACACTCTTGTTTTGCAATCTCCAGAGCTTGTTTTTCCCGCATAATTATTTGCAACGCGGGGAGTTAATAAGGATTATTGTGGTATTTTGAGCATATCCTAAAACCATAAGGAGAATAGTGATTAAGCATTACTGGCGGGCAAGGCGGATTATTTCCTGC
>JALOQH010000057.1 GCA_025453475.1 archaeon
TGCCCAGGTGGGACAGTGGTTACTCCGCAAGTTTGGAGAACTTGTTTCGCGCAAGCGATTCGCAGGTTCGAATCCTGCCCTGGGCGTTAGTGCAGGATTCGAAGTCCTCAAAAATAATATGTATCAAAATGAAAACAAAAAAATGCTTGGATTGCAAGGCTGAATTTGAAGTTAATCCTAATGCGAGGTTTGAGCGGAAATACTGTTTGAAATGCAGTAAAAAGAGAAAAAAGCAGTGGGAAAATCAGTGGAAAGTTAAGTTTGAGTCTCTGCCTGACGATTAATATCTTACTTTTTGCACAATCTTTATAAACTTGGATATTATATTGATTGAAGAGGTGACAGCACCTCAGAGCTTTTTCTGAGAAAATGGAATATGGAAAAGCATAGAATTAATATCACGCATGTAAGAGACAACCCCTATCAGACAAGGGAAGATTATGGGGATTTGAGCGGCCTCTCCTCAAGCATAAAAAGATTCGGGCTTGTGCAACCCCTGCCTGCAAGGAAGGCGGATTCAGGATATGAGCTTATTTTCGGAAGCAGAAGGTTTCGTGCATTAAAAGAAGCAGGATTGGATAAAGTTGATATAGATGTTAAAGAAGTAACAAACCAGGAGATGGCACTCATTGCTCTTTGCGAGAACACGCACAGGAAAGACCTCAACCCGGTGGAATTGGCAAGAGCTTACAGCGTGGGAATGAAAGTAAGCGGCCTGGAAATGGATGAATTCGCTAAAGTCGTGGGCGCTTCGATAACAAAAGTAAGGTCCTATCTCTCGATACTCAATCTTCCCGACAGGGTTCTAAAGAGCGACAAGTACAACGCAGGAGAATTAGTTGGTCTGGCAAGACTGCACGAACTCTCAAGAACTCTCTCTATTGAAATGGAAGATGTCCTTGAAGATAGAAGCTTGTCTGCACCATTTCTCCAGGAAGTAGTGGAAGCCTGTGCAAGAATCTACAAAACCAGTCTGCCTGAGAAGAAAAAGATAGAACTATGCGGAAAAGTCCTATGGGAAGATTATTCAAAACTCGGATTGAGGCAGGAGCACCAGATTACTGAATTCGGGAAGCATCTCATAAGCAATGCTCTCATTGAATATGAAGAGAGGCTCAGGAAAACTGAAAAGGCAAGGGCTGCATTGGCAAGAGAAAGCAGGGTAAGGCATGTCTCGGATATCCCCAATTATGACAGGCGGGTTGACAGGGCAATAGCTCTGCTTAAGAAGACAGACACATCGGTGGGCAGATTGTACAAGGAAGGAGTATACAAGCACGCTTCTAACAAGACTAAGAACCGGTTTGACTATTGGATTAAAAAATTAGTTGGTGGTCTTGAAAAGGTGCTGAGCGAAAATGAAAGGCTTGGAAGCTAAGATAAAAAAAGTTTTGGAGCTAGCATCCGCAAAAAGGCCCCGTGATAGCAGGTTCTCGTACATTGATCCTGAACTTGTTCTGGAGCTGACAGAAGCAGGCGTTATTCCAAGAGATATAGCCCGGATTTATGGATGCGGAACAAGAACTCTTTCTTACCAAATGAAAAGAAAAGGCTACGAATATGATGGGAGGGCGGTATTTAGAAGAGAGGATATTTCTGTTGGAGAGGTTGTAGAATCTTACAAAAAAGGCGCTAAGATAACTGAACTCGCAAGAAAGCACAATACAACTCAGTATACTATCCGCTCAAGGCTTGAAGAAGGAGGCATTAAATTCCAAAAGAAGAAAGAGGTGAAATATGGACCGGAAGTTTTTGCAGGCATCTATCTCAAAGGGCTCTCACAAATAAGCATATCAAGGATATTGAACTGTTCTATTCCAACTGTCCTGAGCAGGCTTGAAGATGCAGGAGTGTGCCTTAGGCCCTACGAGCGCGAGGATATACCTGAAGATGAAGTTTGCAGCATGTTCAAAAAAGGGAGCAAGGTCAACAGAATAGCAAGAACATATGACACCGCCCCAGCAGTCATAAGAAGAATTCTCTGTGCAAATGGATATTTGGTGAGAAGAAGGCACGGAAGAGACGACATACCAGTAGACAAAGTATGCAAGATGTACAAAGATAATGTGCCGTTTGAAGATATAGTCGCTAGATTTGGCTGCTCAGAAGGCACAATTTATGCAAGATTGCACGAGGGAGGCATAGAAACAAAGCGCAAAGGCGGAATAAAAACCCCAAACCTCCCGATGAGAAGAATAAGAAACCAGCATAAAAAAGGCATGACAATCAGCGAATTAAGCAGAGAATACAACTGCTGCTGGACAACAATAAAAAATATCGTAAAACCTAAATAACATCCGTCCCGAAACCCTTAAATATCTCCATCCCTTCGGAGAATTAAGAGGTTGAAATAAAGTAAAAATAATGGATTCTTTGCTTCTTGCCGGAATTCTTGGAGGAATTGGCGGTTTGACGCGCGGGTTTGTCGGCTTGCTCAAGGCTTTGTCTTTGAGGAGAAAGATTTTGTGGGGATATTATAGTATAACGGTGCTTATTGCTCTGATAATTGGGGTTTTTGTCGGGATTATATTTGACTTTGACCCCCGATTGTCGCTTCTTGCAGGTTATGCGGGGACAGATATTCTTGAAGGAATTTACAAGAGCTTCTCTGTTCAGAAGGTTTATGTAAAAGCGAAGAGGTAGCTGGGATTAGATGTTTGTTCTGGCGATAAGAGATGCAATTGCAAATTTCCTGAACATTGTTTTATTTGAGAACAGCTTTATTTTCTTTAATCTCTGGTCAATTGTCCATCTCGTGCTTGGCTTTTTTGTGATGCTCTTCCTGATTAAGAAGTTCAGGATGTCTTTCAGGAATTCATTCAGCGTATTCTTTATTCTGCTGATTTTGTGGGAGATATTTGAGTTTGCGTTTTATTCACAATCAGACGCGGTATTCAGGGCAGAAACGAGACTGGATGTTCTTTGGGACATAATCCAGGGAATGATTGGCGGAGCTTTCTGTTTCGGACTAAATCGGGATGAACTGAAGCGCAAGCT
>JALOQH010000012.1 GCA_025453475.1 archaeon
CAAAAGAAAAAACAGTTGCTCCCCCTGCTGCAGAGATAAAAGATAATTCAATCGCAAAAGCAATCAAGAAAGAAAAGATAAAAAAAGAAAAAGTGCCAAAAGCAAAGAAAATTAAGGCAGAATCTCCAAAAACCCTCCCTGAAGAAACAGAATCCGAAGAAGAGAAGGAATAGTTACTGATTCAGATAAACCAGCCCGTTATTCTTCCGGATTATATTTGAACCGGTTTTTATCTCCCCAGTTACATTATTAATTGGCTGTGCAAGCGCATATTTTCCGTCAATTGTTCTCAGATAGACAGAGGTTCCAACAAATGTTATATTAAACTCAAGTCCAAATGCCTTATTCGGAACAATGAACTCTCTTTCATAACCATCAGAAGCAGAATAAGCGAGGTTTACTTCGTCTCTTACCGACAAGGCAACATCATTCAGAAAATTCTCCCTGCTTTCTCTCAGTTTATCAGCGCGGTTCGCCTCAAGTGCACCGAAAAAAGCAACCATAAACACGAGAACCGCTCCGACAAGAATCATAAATTCAACTGCAGACTGCCCGCGAAGACTTTTTATTCCCATATTCCCGCCTAATTGCCAGCCACCATCACTCTGTCAGATAGTGCAGTCACCTCAATGGTTCTAACGCCGTCAATACTCCCAATAACGCCCTCCAAAGGCACATTGCTTGAATAGGAAACACTGTTAAACCCTGTGCTCAGGCTGAAATTTATCGCAATCTCCTTCTCGAAGACAGATATTCCTGAAACGCCCTTCGGCAGATAGATGTTTATCGTGCTCTTTGAAGGCTCTCCAGAATAGTAGACTTCTTCGGCAGAACCGATTATCTTTCTTGCAAACTGCTCAATCTGCCTCTCCCGCATCTTGTCCTGGATATCAGCAGAATAATAAAGCGCAACTCCCAGGGAGATAATAACAAAAAACACGATAAAACCCACTACAATAAGGTATTCTGTGCTTATCTGCCCCCTTTTTTCCTCTTTCATGGTGTTAAGTAAGTTTTATAAAATAGCTCGGACAGTTATATTCATTAAATAATCTATTTAAAAGTATTCATAAAGCATGGAAAACAGGGGTGGAAAATCGAAGATTCTCGGAATTCTTGCAGCAGCAATATTAGTTATTGCGCTCATTCATCTGCTCTCCCATTTCTATATTTTTGGCATCGGTTTTGAAGGATTGTACAAGAAAAGCATATCTGGCTTTTCATTTATTGAACCCAAAGTTATAGAAACTATGAAGCAGACATACCCTAATTCCAATAAGCTGTCTGTGCTCTTCCTGGTTGCCGAGTGGATTCTTCTGGGTGTAATTCTCTTTGAAGGCAGAAAGAAAAGGTCAAAAGAGCATATCGGCGAGCTCACCAAAGCACTTTCTGAGAAAAAGTCCTCATCGCGTTCAAAAACTGATCTTGATGCCCTATATGAGATTCTTAAGGATAAGAAAGAACTATCACTGGGCGAGATATCAAAGGTTTTTGGGGTCGGGAGTGAAGTGGTGCTCGAATGGAGCAGAATGCTTGAGGAGCACGAGCTTGCAGAGCTTGAATATTCAAATTTTGGGGGTACAACCTTAAAGATAAAGTAAAATGGCAAAGAAACACCGTTCAGAAAGAGAAATAAAGGAGAGATTGCGTCATCTCCAGAACAAAGCCAGTCATCTCGGATTGAATCATCCAGCTCCCCGCGCGAATCCAGAGCATAAAGAGCACAAACCAGAGCATCCTAAAAACAGAATAGAGCAGAAACCTAAGCACAATCCTCCAATCAAGCATCCAGAGCACAGGCATATTCCCCCAAAAAATCCTGAAAGGCAGGTTATTGACTCGTATCCTCTCGAAGTTGACGGAGCAAAGGTTGAAGTTAAAATAACGAAAGAGCCTGTCGGACTAAAGTATAATCTTCATATCGCAGATATTGGTCTTGCAACCTCCGCGCTCCTCGCAGAAATAAGAAATGAATTAGTCTCTCTTACAACTATCAGCATGAAAGAGCTGACAGACCCTGAAGCATTCCAGTCAATAAAAGAAAGGTTCATGACAAATGCAATAAATATGATAAGGGAGAAATTGCCGGGCATTGAAAAGCAGACAGAAACATTCCTGATAGGAAAGCTTATTCAGGATATGCTTGGACTGGGGAAGATAGAATTTCTTATCAATGACCCGAATCTCGAAGAGATTGTTATTCCCTCATCAACAGAGCTGATTAAAGTATACTCCAAAAAATACGGGTGGTTGGATACAAATGTAAAAATCGAAAAAGAAGATGATATCATAAACTATGCCAACATAATTGCCCGCCGTGTAGGAAAGCAGATTACTGTTTTAACTCCATTGCTTGACGCGCATTTAATAACCGGGGACAGGATAAATGCGGTTTTATATCCAATTGGAACAAAGGGGACAACAATCACGATAAGAAAATTCGCAAGAGACCCGTTCACCATTGTGGATTTAATAAACAACAATACCTGCGACCTTGAAACAGCAGCCTTGATATGGCTGGCCGTTGAGTATGAAATGAACATCTTATTCTCGGGCGGAACAGGCTCTGGAAAAACATCGTTCCTGAACGCATGCATGGCTTTTGTCCCGCCGAATCAGAGAATTGTGAGCATTGAAGATACAAGAGAGCTTATGCTGCCTGAATTCCTTTACTGGACCCCTCTCGTGACAAGAACCCCTAATTCCGAGGGAAAGGGGGAGGTGTCAATGCTCGATTTGTTAGTTAATTCCCTAAGAATGCGCCCTGACAGAATTATTCTTGGCGAAATGAGAAGAGAAGCAGAAGCCCATGTCCTCTTTGAAGCAATGCATACAGGGCACTCGGTCTATGCGACAGTCCACGCAGATACTGCGAGCGAAACAATCTCCCGTCTTGTCAATCCTCCGTTGAATGTTCCTGCAAATCTGCTCAAGTCAATCAACCTTAATGTGGTCATGTTCAGGGACAGAAGAAAGGGAATCCGCCGTGTCCTTCAGGTCGCAGAAATAAATATGGAAAAAGACAGCGCAAAGCCCAATATTCTCTACAGATGGACCCCGGAGAGCGATAAGATAATAAAACACGCTGAAAGCACAAGATTCTTCGAGGACATCTCAAGAAACACAGGGCTTCACGGCTCAGAGCTTGACAGGGATTTGAACGAAAAGAAATCAATATTATCCTGGCTCATAAAAAACAAGATTAGGAATATAGCCCAGGTCAGCAAAGTCATGAACCTCTACTACAAGAACAGGGCGCACATCCTGGAAATTATGCGCAAGAACGATAAATCGCAGTTCATCTAAAGATGATATTCAAGATACCATTTACATTCTCAAGCCCTGAGATATTGAAAAAGAAATCCCGATTTATATCCTCAAGACTAAAGCATAAAAAGACCTCAAGGCTTTCAGACTATCTGAGAAATTCCGATGCCTCTCTGACAAGAGAGGAATATCTCGCAATCTGCATCAGAAGTTTTCTTATAACTTTTATTTCTCTTTATATCATATTCTCAACCCTTTGCTTTTTCATTGGAGCTTCTGCTTTCTGCCTTGTCGCACTTGCAATTTCCCTTCCAATCGCTGGATTCATGCTTTTCTCGCAGTTAATGTACCCCAAAGTCTACTCAACAAAAAAACAAAAAGATATAGAAAAAAATCTTATTCCTGCTCTCGAGGACATGCTTGTGCAATTAAACTCAGGAATACCCCTCTTCACGATTCTTGTTAACATTTCATCCTCCGGCTATGGGGAGCTTACAACAGAATTCAAAAGAGCTGTCAAGAAGATAAACTCCGGGATGCCGCAGATAGATGTTCTCGAAGAACTCGGAGAGAAAAACATCTCCCCCTATTTCAGAAGGACACTCTGGCAAATAAGCAACGGGATGCGTGCAGGCAGCGACATCTCAATAATTATAAAAGAAAGCATAAAATCCCTGAGTGAAGAGCAGATTATTCAGATTCAGAGCTACGGCAACAAGCTTAATCCTATAATTATGTTTTTTATGCTTACCGCAGTAATTATGCCTGCTCTTGCAATAACCTTCTTTACAATAATCGCCTCGCTTGTCAGCCTGCCAACCTCGATATCTCAGCTTGTTTTAATCACCCTGTTCGGAGCAATAATCTTTGTGCAGATAATGTTCTTGGGCACAATCCGTTCGCTGAGGCCGACACTAATCTAACATGGAGCATTCATTTCATAAACACCAGATAAAGGAGAAAGCATTCAGGACACAGGTTATCCTGATTTTAGTGGCTATTTTCGCATTTACAATCACATATCTTGCCACAAAAGCGATTATAACTGCCCTTGTTCTTTTCATAGCAATAATTGTTCTTATCCCGGTCTATCTGTTCATACGCAAGAAGATAATTGAATCCTCAGAAATAAAGAAGATGGAGGAAGTCTTCCCCGACTTTATTGAACTCATGTCCTCTAATCTGAGGGCTGGAATGACAATCGAGAAAGCCCTGCTTCTTAGCTCAAGAAAAGAATTCGCCCCGCTTGACCGGCATATTTCCCTTCTAGGAAAGGATATTGTCACAGGAAAAGAAGTCACGGCAGCCATGCAGGACATGGCAAGCAGGGTAAATTCGGCGAAGATAAAAAAGACCATAGACGTAATCATCTCAGGTATAAAAGCCGGCGGAAACATTGCGATTCTTCTCGAAGAGACAGCAGTCAATATGAGAGAACGCTCATTTGTCGAGAAAAGAGCTGCTTCGAATGTCTTAATGTATATCATTTTCATCTTCTTCGCTGTCGCAATCGGAGCACCTATCCTATTCGGGCTTTCCGCATCCCTGGTGAAGATAATGACTTCGATTCTCGCAACAATTCCTGCAACAGACCTGCCCTCAAACGCGCCATTCACGCTGACAAAGATAACAATCTCTGTTTCATTCATAACAAATCTCTCGCTGTTCTTCCTGATAGCCACGTCTTTCCTTGCATCAATGATAATCGGGCTTGTCAGCAAAGGCGACGAGAAATCCGGGCTCAAATATGCTATCCCTCTCGCTTTGATAAGCTCTGCGGTCTTCTTTGCAATAAAATCCTTTATGTCAAGCTACTTCTCAACTTTCTTTGGTTAAGGCTGAAAAGATAGATTTTTATAGAAAGAAACCACATAAACTTATGAAATCAAAAAAGAGAACCAAAAGACATATGCAACACAGAAAAATCAGGAGAACAAGGATAAAAAAACACGCAAAATCCGGAAAAGTCAGGGTAATCAGGATAAAAGATGGAAGAATTCCAAGCGGTGTCCCGAATTTTGACTGTCTTGTGGAGGGGGGTTTCGAAAAAAGCTCCACAAACCTCATTGTTGGAGGCGCAGGCTCTGGAAAATCCATTTTCGCAACCCAATTCATAATGGAAGGCATAGAACTGGGCGAAAATTGCCTTTATGTGACATTTGAAGAAAAAAAAGAGCAGTTTTACAAGAATATGCTTGAATTCGGATGGGATCTCTCAAAACACGAAAGAAAAGGCAGGCTGGTCTTTCTTGAATACACCCCGGAAAAAGTTAAAAATATGCTTGAAGAAGGCGGAGGCGCAGTAGAATCGATTATAATGAAGAAAAAAATAAAAAGAGTTGTTATAGACAGCATAACCTCCTTCGAACTTCTCTTCCAGGATGAATTTGCAAAAAGAGAGGCAGCGCTCTCATTGTTTAACATGATTAACAACTGGGGCTGTACCTCTCTTCTGACTCTTGAAGAAGAGAATTCAAACGAAACCAAGATGGCTTCCCGTGCCCTGGAGTTTGAATCAGACTCCATAGTGCTGTTGTATTACATAAGAAAAGACGGGGAAAGGGAGCGTTTTCTCGAAATACTGAAAATGAGGGGAACAGAGCACTCAAACAAGCTCTATCGCTTTGAAATGACAAAAAAAGGCATTGTAGTTGATAAAAAGCCAGCAAGAATCTCTGCAAGAATCTGATAACATGATGAAAAAAAGAGCGCAGGGATGGGGCTTTGACCTGATGATTGCAATAATAATATTTCTTTCTGCAATAATTGCATTCTACTACTTCTCCATGAGCAGCACCAATGAATCCGAACAGTACCTCGATTCACTGAACTACGATGCAGCGAATATTGCAGAATCTTTCCTTTCTGAAGGCTCTCCCGCAGACTGGAACTCAACCCATGTTTTCAAGATAGGTGTTCTCTCAAACCTTAGAATAAACGAAACAAAACTGCTTAATTTCAAAATAATTGCGGATTCAGACTATTACGAAACAAAAAATCTCCTGAATTCAAAACATGACTATTCTATCTCTTTCTCAGAGAACATTACAATCAACGGCACTGCAATAGAATACATCGGGGCACTGCCCAGCAATCCTCAAAACCTTATTAAAGCGACCAGGCTTGCAACCTATCGTGAGAGGCCGCTCTCAGTTTATGTCAGCGTTTGGAATTAAAATGAAAAGGGGGATATTTTTCAGCATTGATGCGCTTATAGCTCTTGCAATAATATTTATTGTCATACTCATTGCATATCCGCTTGTCTCAAATAACAAACCAGAATCAGATCTGCATAATGACGTGCTTGCAACAATCTCAACAATCAGGATATCAGAACTTAACAACAGCTATGCGAAATCTCTTCTTGCCGAAGGTTCAATCACAGACTTAAACAATACCGTTCTTGAGCAAATTGGCGAGTTTTATATCACAAATCTCACAAAAGCCAGGCTTCTCGCGGATTCAATAATCGGCGAAATCGAGCCAAAAAACAACATTGGAATCTGGTTCGGCTCAACACTCATATCCTCAAAGAATATAACGCCGTATGAGACTGCCAGAAACACAGAAGCCGCAAGACAGCTCGTCTCAGGCATTGAAGAGGGCAAAAATGCAACAGGATATTCCGCGAGAGCCTATCTTTCTTCAAGTTTGCAGACAGATTACTTATATTTTGGAGGTTATGCCGGAGACGGAAATATTACCTCAAATATCTTTTACAATGGCACAATCTCTTCCCTAAGCGCTGAAGTTGCAATTAACGAAGACTTCGACTTGTATATAAACAACATCTCATCGGGCAATTACACAAAACCTGCAACAGAACTCACTCCCAAAAAATATACTTTCCCAACAGCAAACATGCACAACGGCTCAAATCTGATAGAGCTTAAATCAAGAACAGATACGAAGCTGAGAATAACCGGCGGTTTCATCAAAATAGAATATGATAAAATGCCGGAATACGATAAACCTGAAAAAAAATACATGCCGGGAATAACCGGAATAATAAACATTTATTCTGGATTCTATGTTCCGGATGTTCTTAGAAGCATGTCTCTGCATTTGCATTTCAAATCGCCGTACAAAATGTTTGTCAAGATAGGAAATGTGACTGTCTTTGAAAACTCAAGCCCGATAGAATCAGTTCAGACTCTCTCAAATTCAGAATTGTCCTCCAAATTAGATTATAATTACCTCAGCTATTCAAACACCCCGCTAAGGCTCGGGATGTATGCAGCAACAATGGTTGGAAATGCAGATGTCGTGATTTTAACAGATTTAAGCGACAGCATGAATGAAAGATTTGATGGAAACGCGACAGGAATAACAAGAAACTGCTCAGACCCCCAGATTTATGATTCAGACACAAAAAAGATATCTGTTGCGAAATGCCTTGACAAAACAGTTATAGACACAATCCTCGAAGTTCCTGGAAATCGCGTCGGAATGGTTGGATTTTATGGCGACTCCGGAACACCCTGGAAAGGAAGAGTCTACTATAAAACGCTGACATCAAATGCGAGCCAGCTATATTCTGAAGCCGACACCTATGTGCCCCGGGGAGGAACCTGCATCTGCTGCGGTATAAACTCCGCGTACAAAATGCTTAATGAGATGAGCAACTCCGGAAGAAGGAAGTATGTAATTGTGATGTCTGACGGCATTCCCACGCACACCTGCCAGGCAGCTTCTGGCTGCACAGGCGACAGAACAGGATTGCCTTCAGATGAAGGATTATGGCTCGGCGCTTCATCAGGCTGTTTCGGAGGCATTGACGACTGCAATGTAAATGACTGCAATTGTGCTGTTACGAATACTAACTGGTCTGCATGTCGTGTCAAAACCGGATTAAACGGAACAGTCTACTCAATCGGCTTCGGAAATGTCTCTGCCTGCGCTCTCGCAAACTCCACTCTTGAAAGTGTTGCTGCGTGTGGAAATGGGAAATATTTCACGAGCAATAGTCCGACCATCTTAGAGGCAATTTACGAGAACATCTCCCGGGAAATCCTGGATATAAGTTACAGTGAACAGATAGCAAATGCTTCCGGAAACTTCACACAGACAATTCTCTACCCCGACTCCTATATTGAGCTGAATTACTCAAAAGAAGCCACGCCTTTCGGCCTGATAGCAACAACAGAGAAGCAGTTTGATAATTCTTCCGCAGGCACATTTGAAATTCCGGCAAATTCAACAATCTTCAGGGCAACAGCAATCTCCTATTCCGGACCAAGATGGACAGCTCTTGTTTCCCTGAACAGCGTTCCGGTATACAATCTCACTAATTTCGGTGATGATTATACTGTTCTCGGAGACCCCTATGCAATCCGGCTTCAGAATTCTCTGATTTCGCAGAAAAATCTGGTGGAGATTCTTAGAGGCACAGATAAAAATAATCTTTCTGCTGGTTCGGTATATAACAAAATCATCTACTCTATTGTAAAAAATGCCTCATCCTACACGCCTGTATGCGCAATTGCTTCCGGCTGCATCTGGAGCATAGAATTTGATGACAGCACAACTTCAATAATCAAGTCTCCGTCAGATTATGCCGGAGCAGCAGTGTGCTCATACACATCAAACAGCACAGAATACAATAACAATGATGCTTATCAGTTGGCAGCTTACAATCTGCTAAGAAAGCTCGACTTGGACTCGAACAATAAGGTAGATATCAAATTCAATGAACAAAGCCTTTATCTCAGCTCGTCGCAAATGAAAGGAATCCCCTATCTCTGGTCTACAGAAGTGGAGGTCAGAAGATGGTCATGAACCCAAGAGGCAAAAAGGGCGTGTTCTTTACAGCAATGGTAATCGTGATAATCTCCCTTCTGGGTGTTTCTTACTTGTTCTATTCAAATCTTCAGAATCGGGAAGCTGTCCACAATAGAATCTCAACAATGAACAACTATCTTGTCTCAATAGAAAAGAATCTTCCAAGACAGCTCTACATCTCCGGATTTAGGGCAGTCTTTTCTGTAGAAAGCAGGATAACCGAAACAGGAAACTTTGTCTCAGACATTAATAGTTCCCTAAACGAGCTCTTCTTCAATGGTACAATTTATTCAGAACCCCGGGAGATTATGGCAGGAGCAACAATGTCAGATATTCTGGATTCAATGAACTCAAATGCAGAGAAAGTAAACGCAGTGATAAATATCTCAGATGCGCAGTTCTCTGTCAGTCAGATAGACCCCTGGAGCCTCCGCTTCGTTCTCACGATGAATCTTATTCTCTCAGATAGGGAGAATCTTGTCAGATGGAATAAAACAGAAATTGTAGAGTCATTTGTGCCGATAACTGATTTCGAAGACCCGTTTTACGCTCTGAACACAAATAATCTGGTAACAAATAATATCACAAGAACCCCATACACAACTTTCGGACAGGACAATCTTTCAGCTCACGCGCTGAACTCTTATTATAAATCTTCTGCAAAAGCCCCTTCATTCCTTGACAGGCTGGAGGGAAAAACCTCCCCAAACCCAAACGGAATAGAATCTTTTGTCAATCTCAATGAACTGTCTTCCCAGGGCATTGCAATTGAAGAGAAATCAGCAATTGACTACATCTATTTCTCCTCAAATGACCCTCCAAATACTCATATCTCTGGCATGCCTTCATGGTTCAGAATAGACAATGACCACCTTGCAGACTACAACCTTGCATAATCCCAAAATTCGCTTTAATTTTCGTCATATCAAGGAGTAACGTTTATATATGAATAAATCTTATGAAAATTAAGATAGCTTTATGCTATGGTTAAAAGGAGGTAAAGATGAAGAAAGGACAAGCAGCAGTTGAATTCTTGATGACATATGGTTGGGCAATTCTTGCAGCAATCATTGCTATCGGAGTCCTTGCTTACTTCGGG
>JALOQH010000058.1 GCA_025453475.1 archaeon
AGAAGGTTTAAAAGTGATTTTCGTTTCTCAAATCTAAGCTCCCGTAGTCTAGTGGTCAAGGACGAGGCCCTTTCGCGGCCTAAACCCGGGTTCAAATCCCGGCAGGAGCATTTCGCATTGCGCTAACGAGGAGCTTCGCAGCTCGCAAGCGAGAAAGCCCGCAGTAAGCAATGTCGAAATTAGTCTTGGCGTTTGTTATCACTACCAACCAGTGCTTAAAATAAAAGGAAAGACATTTAAAGGAGATTTTACTATAAAGAGATGGTGAAAGCAAACCACTTAATTTTCAAGCAGCTTATTAAAAAGGGTTATTCTCTTGAGAACAAGAAAAGAGTCTGGGATCTTTCTGAATACAAACTCTGGTACCTGACAGACAAGCAGACCCAGGCATACAACGAGATTGACAGGCACAAGGATTACACCGGGTATATGTTTGGCTCTGAAGCTGATTTGATGAAAGAGGCTATGCCTGAAATCATTGAGGAAGTTCTGCACGGAAGCCCGATAAATGTTATTGATGTCGCCTCATTTGACGGCAGAAAAGCAGAGCCCCTGATACAGGGATTGTCGAAAAAGACAAAATTAAGATACTGCCCTCTTGATGCTGCGAAAATCAGCGTCAATGAAGCTGTAAAGAATATCAAGAAGCTGAAGAAATCAGAGGTAATAAAGTTCAAGTGGAATGTTTCTGACTTTGACAATCTTGATGATATCTCTTCTTTATTGAGGGACAAGACATTCAGGCAGAATTTTGTAGTATTTCTCGGCAGCATAATAAGCAATTTCGAGCCGCATGACATAATTTTCAAAATATCTGAGGCGCTTGAGGGCAATGAAGACTACATGCTTCTCGGAGCTGCGCTCAAAACTGATCCGAAAGAGCTTGTTGAGACATACAATCATCCATTAATGGACAAGTTCCTGAAGATTGTGCTGCTTGAGCTTGGATTTAATGAAGAAGATGTTGAATTTGGCGTGAGATACAGAAACTCAAGAGTTGAAATGGTTTACAAAATCAAGAAGGACAAGGAAATCTCTGCAGGAAATGGCGCAAAGAAATCAATCAATTTCAGGGAAGGCGATGAGATAGTTGTTGCAAGCTCATACAGATTTACCCTGAAGGAGTTGAAGAGCCTGCTTGGAGATTATTTCAAGGACGTAAAGTTCTTCACGAACAAGGAAAAAACCTGGACCCTTGCGTTGTGCAATAAGTAATAATTATTTCTGATTCGCTCTTGTCTTAAGGCTTCTCGTTTGAGAACTGCGAGCATTAATCCTGCGGCGAACAGAAATGATCCCACGGGGATTTGAACCCCGGACCCCCGCCTTTCCTAGCTTTTCAGCGTGAAAATCATATCCCTAACGGGATAAGCTCTTATAAGAGCGGTGCTCTAAACCAACTGAGCTATGGGATCTCTTAAAAGCCGAGTTTGAGAATATATATAAAGTTTGGTTTTTGCGTAGTTTTATGCTAGTTGGAATCGTCGGAAAACCAAACTGCGGGAAATCAACTTTCTTTAAGGCAGCAACGCTCATGGATGTTCTTATTGCAAACTATCCATTCGCGACAATAAAGCCGAATCATGGCATGGCTTATGTGAAAATAGAGGATTTGGCTCCTGAATTCGGCAAAGTGAGCAATCCAAGAGAGGGTTATGTTAAAGGGAAATGGAGGTTTGTGCCATTTGAATTGATGGATGTAGCAGGATTGGTTGAGGGCGCAAGCACTGGAAAGGGTTTGGGCAACGAGTTCCTGAGTGATTTGGCCGCTGCAGATGCGTTTGTTCAGGTTGTTGACATGTCTGGCGAGACCGATGGAGAAGGAAAACCTACCAAAGACTACTATCCTGGAAATGACATACTCTTTATTGAAAGAGAGTTGGATTTGTGGTATCTTGGGATTCTAAGAAAAGCATGGGATTCATTTGCCCGTAAAATCGAGATGCAGAAAACAAATTTTGCAGAATCTGTTGCAAAGCAGTTCTCCGGATTGAAGGTAAACCCTGATGACGTGAAGAGGGTTATTCTCAGGAGCGGATTGAATGTTGAGAGACCAACTGCATGGACACCTGAAGAACTTGCCAAATTCGCGCAAATGCTTAGAAAAGAGACAAAAGCCCTGATTATTGCTGCAAATAAGATTGACAGGCCAAATGGCGAGGCGAATTTCAATAAAGTAAAGGAAGAATTTGATTATCCGATTGTGCCGTGCTTTGCTGATGGAGAATTAAGCCTGAGACAGGCTGACAAAGCAGGACTTATCAGCTATACGCCCGGAGAAAACAAATTCGAAACAAAGAAAACACTTAGTGACAAGCAAAAAGCTGCCCTTGATGAAATTCAGAAAGTTCTTGACAAATTCGGTTCTACCGGGGTGCAGGAAGTTATGAACAAGGTTGTTTTTGACATCATGAAGTATATTGCGGTATTTCCTGCTGGAGCGAAGATGACTGACAGCAAAGGGAATGTGCTTCCTGACTGCTATCTTATGAAGCATGGCTCAACTGCACTTGATTTCGCTTTCAGGCTGCATACAGATATTGGAAAGAATTTCGTGAAAGCAATAAGCCTGAGGACGAAACAGGCTGTTGGAAAGGATTATGTTCTTAAACATAGAGATGGGATAGAAATTATCACAAGATGATTCTAAAAGTAAAAGTAAAGCCAAATTCCCGCGAGGAGAAAATTGAGAAAATCGGGGAAAATGATTATAGGATATCTGTAAAAGAGCCTGCTGAAGATAATAAGGCAAATATCCGGGTGATAAACCTGCTTTCCAAAGAGATAGGTACGGGACATAAAAATATAAAAATAAAGAATCCGACATCAAGAGACAAGATAATTGAGGTAAAAACAGACAAATAATAAAATGGGGCAGAAAATAACAATAAAAGTGATATTTAACTCTACAAAGGAGAGTTTTGAGAATTTTGGAGGCGGGAGATATATTGCTCATCTGC
>JALOQH010000059.1 GCA_025453475.1 archaeon
TGGAGAACTGTTGAGAATTCTGTGTCTCTCATGCCTTCGAGAGCGGTCCTAATATCGTCAAAACTGTCGTCTTGCGGAGGGAAAAATGTAATGTCCAGCGCCCCATCTTCTGGTTTGACCCTGATTTTATATGGTGCCCGAGGAATAGGGGGATTTGCTCTCAATTTTCTCTCAGTCATCTTCTGATAGTTCAATAATTTTTCCGTAAAAGCTATTCTATCGTTCCTGCTGGGGAACGGGTGAATGCTGACTGCCTCACGGTATACTGTTAGAACATCACGATATTGGAGGTTTCTGCGTTTAGCAATATAAGCAACTTCCCTTCTTTCATCTGCATCTGTCAAAGGTGTATCGCTTTTTGGGCCAGGTAATAGTCTTTGCTTTCCCATAACAACCCATATTTTCAGAGTCTTATAAATCTTTCTATTATTACTATTATCAAGTTACTACATAGGTTTATGTAGATAAAAATTTCCTGAAAAACTCACATCTATAGCAAGCTTTTTAAAGCAATTTTTCTCTCCTTTGATATGTTTTATTTACTGGAAGTTGAGGACTACATAAGAGTTGAACCGAAGCACTTTGGACTGCCGACGCAGGAGGCTGTTGAAAAGCAGCTTAATGAGAGCTATGTCGGGCATGTTAACAAGGAATTCGGGCATATCATTTCTGTTGTCTCTGTGGACAGCGTTACTGACGGGATAATTATTCCGGGAGACGGGGCTGCTTTTTACAGGGCAAGGTTCAGGATTCTTGTCTGGAAAGCTGAGCTCGGCGAGCTTGTCTACGGAACTATCAATGAGATTACTAATTTCGGCGCATTCATGCAGATTGGGCCTGCACAGGGGATGATTCACATCTCCCAGACAATGGAAGACTATGTTTCATTGAGCAAGACCGGAACGCTCTCTGGCAAGGCATCAAAGAGAAGCCTCGCTAAGGGAGATGAATGCATGGCAAGAATTGTTGCTGTGAGCTTCAAGTCAGGAGAGCCGAAGATTGGACTGACAATGAGGCAGCCAGGACTTGGCAAGATTGAATGGATTAAAGAAGACAAGAAGAAGAGAGATGCTGCTGCAAAGGCGCTCGCAAAGAAAGCTGAGAAATCAGAGAAGAAAGGAGGAAAGAAGTAAGATGGCAACTGAAAAAGCATGCAGGAAATGCAAGACAATTTTTGAAGGCTCAAAATGCCCAAAGTGCGGTTCTGAAGAGTTCAGCGACAGCCACAAGGGAAAGATTATTGTGCTGAAGCCAGAAGAATCAGAGCTCGCCAAGAATCTTAAGATAACTGAAAAGGGAGAGTACGCTCTTAAGCTCGGATAAGATGAAAATCATAAAAGATACAAAAAATGACTTATTGAAGAGAAGAGAAGTAAAGCTAGTCATAAATGCAGAGAGAAATCCTGGAATGGATTCTGCCATCAAAACAATTGCCGAGCAGCTTAAGGTTCCTGAATACACGGTTGTTGTGAAAACTCTCAAGAGCAAATTCGGAAGAGACACTTTCCTTATTGATTCGTATATTTACAACACGAAAGAAGACAGGGAGAGGATAGAGCCAAAGAAGAGGGAAAAGAAGAAAGAGGGAGAAGCAGCAGGAGGAGCTAAGTAAAGATGGCAGAAGCAGAAAGAAAAGGAAAGAAACCGCACAAAAACAAACCGACAAGCAAGAAGTATGAGAAGTACACAAACGGCAAGAAAACCGCGAAATGCTGCCCGAGATGCGGACCAGCAATATTCCTTGCGGTTCACAAAGACAGGCTGCACTGCGGAAAGTGCAACTACACTGAATTCTTGAAAAAGTAATTTGATGAGGGCGCGCGGAGCATTGGAACTGGCAATATTGAATCATGCATGGGCAAGAATCTACAAGAAAGAAGGAAAGATGAAGGAAGCAGAGGAATTTGCCAACGATGCAGTGATGTATTATTGCGAGGCAAATATGAGAGCGCCTGCGGTGATGGCAATAAATGAGATTCTTGGGGCAGAAGCTGCAAAAAAATACAAAAAACAGCTGCGGACAGAGGAATACCGCCTTGCTGTCGAGATGTCAAAAGAATAATTATTTAAGGCGAGATTTTCTCAGCTATTTATGGGAGAGAGGCGGGAGAGTTCTGTTCTTGCAAGGCATGAGAGTTTTCTTTTGTATGATTTGAACGGGCAGAGGCTTGAGTTTAAACTTGGCGGAAAGGAGAGGTATGTTCTTGGGAGAGAGTCTGGCTGTGACATCCAGGTTCTTTTGAGCCTCGAAGTATCCAGAAGGCATGTTGAAATAGTGAAAGTTGACGGCGTTTACAAAGTAAGGGATTTGGGAAGCAGAAACGGGACTTACGTCAATGGGAAGAAAATAGGCGACGCGTTCTATCCGCTAAGCAACAGGGACAATCTTAGCCTTGGAAGCAGGCTTTCTCTTGTCTTCAAAGAAGGTTTGAACTAATCTGCAATTCTGGACATATAAATTCTTAAATAGGCGTTATTTGTTGGAAATATATGGAAGCAAAACAGGGAGAGCTGGAGTTTGGCGCTGGGGAAAAAATGCTTGTTGACAATGGAGATGCTGGCGAGAAGATACCAACGATTATAATTCCGACAGAGCCCATAGGCTCTCCAGAAGCAAATACGGAAGAGATTTCTGAGTCTACTCTTGAAGGCCTTGCCAGGGAAGTAAGAGGAGAATCTGCAGAGAAAAAACCTGAGACAGAGCCGAGATATTACTTTGAACTTGATATTGGCGGGAGAAAAATACCTTTTCCTTTTGATCCTGAAAAAGGTGCACTGAGAATCGGGAGAGGGATAGACTGCCATGTGCAGATATTGAATAAGACTGTTTCGAGAAAGCATGCTGAGATTACTTATAATCCGAAAGGAAGCGAGTGCAGTTTGAGGGATTGGGGCAGCAAAAACGGGACTTATGTGGGCGGGGAGAG
>JALOQH010000013.1 GCA_025453475.1 archaeon
GCAATATCCTTTTGATTGCCTGAAAAGCTTTAATTTTATCATATTACTTTAGAGAACGCTCGATTTCAATCATCCTGTTAAGTTTGGCTTCGCGCCAAGGCGTTGAGATACCGCATTTGAAATAGTCTGCTCCAAAGCCGAAGGCGTAATCTGCAATTGCGCTGTCCATTGTTTCCCCTGAGCGGTGGGAGAGAACTGTTTTTATTTTATTCTTCTTGCAAAGCTCGAAAATTCTCCTGACATCTAGAAGGGAGCCGTTTTGATTTGGTTTTATTATCATTGCGTTGATTGCTTTGTCTTTAATTGCGCCCTTGACTCTGTCAAAATGGGTGACTGTCAAATCATCCCCGACAACAAGAGTTTTTTCCTTGTTTATTTTCCTGAACCCGTCAAAATCTTCTTCCTGAACAGGGTCTTCAACATAAAAGAGATTGTACTTTTTGATAAGATTATTGATATATTCTATGTGCTCCTCCTTGTTCAGGGTTTTTTCTCCGGAAAGGTAGAAACCGTATTTGTAAAAGGAGGATGATGCAACATCCAAGCCAATTCTCGCATCTTTTGCGAATTCTGAAAGAATATCCAAGACTTGTGTGTTATCCATTGCAAGCTGCCAGGCGCCTTCGTCGTTCTTTTCTTCAGCATGCAGAAGCTTCCCGATTTTCGTGTAGATTGAATTCATCATTTTCACATTCTTCTCAAAGGATTTTTCTTGGGGAATAAGAAGGAACTCCTGAAAAGTCGGGTGAATGACAAAATTCTCGCTGTGAAGACCGCCGCCAATTGCATTTCCCACAGGAATTGGGAATTTTCTTGCTTTCGGATTAATTATCTGCCAGAGCTCTTTTTTCTGCTCCTTCGCAAGCGCCTTCAGGATTGCTGACTCTAGAGCGAATAAGGCATTTGCTCCGAACTGGTGCACGTTCTTAAATCCGAATTGGTCTTTTATCAGATTCTCGACTTTAATCAAATCATCAAATGAGTTTATTTCGTAGGGAATTTTCAGAACATCAATCAGATGAATGCTCCAGTCAAGGGATTCGCAATAAGGTTTTGTCTCGTGCTTTCCTTTTGATTTTCCTTCTGGCGAGGACGCACGACATCCGTTAACCTCAACGCCAATTGTGGGATGCCCCCTTGAATCCAGAATTTTAGCGCCCCTCAGCTCTTTTATCCACATGAATATTAGAGGGAAGGGGGATTTTTAAGGATGGCGATTTACGGATTATTAGCAGAAAAGGCTGAGAGATATAGGGCAACAGAAAAGCAGGAAATTAAGATTGAATTTGTTTGGGATAGTTGAATTAGTTAAGAAATCTATAACTGGGCTTCTTATTCTTCTGCGGGTGTGCTTCCGCCTGCAAGATTGACTGGCTCGTCCTGGAAATCTTCAAGTTCGTCGCCTTCAACAAGACCAAGTTCAGCAGCATCTTCAACAAGCTCTTTCTCGACCTCATGCTCTTTTGCTGCAAGCTCTTCGTCAGAAACAGATTCTTCTTTTCCTGCAACAAGCTTGGTTTTTTTCTTTTGAGGCATCGGGCGGTGAATTGATATTGGCAAAACACCAGATTCAAGCTCTTTTTCAGCTATTCTTATTGAGTCAAATTTAAGCGCCTTTAGCTCTTCATCAGAGATCTTAAGCAAAAGCGGGGCATCCATTGCTATCTGCAGTGCACGTGCGCCGATTATCCTGGCATTTTCATATCTTGTGAATTCGACTTTGCTCATGTTATAGGGGTTTTAGAGAAACTTTTTAAGTTTTTCGTTTATCTCATCGTACTTCTTCGGAAGAGTGTCCATTATCTTGTCGATTTCTTCTTGTGTAAATGGCGTTTTTCCGCTCTTCTGGCACGAGTTGATAAGATAATCTTTTGGATTGGAAAGTCCGAAAGTAACTCTTACGTCGCAGGCTTCTTCCTCTTCCCTTGTTGGGTCAAGAAGCAAGGAGTTTCCAAGCTTGTAGAATGTAAAGCATATCGGGATTATATCTTTTGCAAGAGGAAGCTTCTTTGTTGCTTTCTTGTCATAGTCTATTTTTCCATCCTTATCCAGTTCAGGAACCATTGCGGTTTTCAAAGCAAGCAGTGCGCCGATTGTTGAAGCATCTATAAGATTGCCGTCATCGTTTATCGGGTAGACATCTATATAGACTGTCCAGACTTTTTCTCCTTCTTTGATTACGAGTTTTTCAAGTTCAATTACATGGGACTCTCTTATTGCCCTGTCAACCAGCCTTGGAAGTTCTATTGCGTGGAACCCTGGAGGACCGTGTTCAAATCTTGGTGAAGCAAGCGGGAGCAAGTCTGCTGATACTGTCAAATTTCCCCTGTCAGGAGAATCCGGATACGGCTCGCCCATTGCCATTTTTACTCCGACAATAACTTCGGTTTTTCCGATGCGAACACGCGCGCTTCCTTCTGCAGTGTTTGAAATTTCTGTTTCTACTGAAAGTTTTCTATGCTCCAGCAAATCGCGCCCGTCAAATCTCTTGCCTTCTGCGAACATCTTCTTCAATGTTTCTATTGTTAAATTGGAACTTGCCATTGAGCTCATTTTTCTATTACCTCCTTAAGCGCTTTCTTCTGAACCTCATAAATTTTCTTGCATGCTTCTGCTCCTATTCTTGTTACTTCCTTGACTATTTCCGGCTGAATTTTCCCATCAAGCTGCAAGAGTGTGAATTCGTCAGAGTTTGCAACTTTAGCCACTGCAAAGTCTGTTGCGCCCTCGCCTTCCTCAAAATCTTCTTCTTCTTTTGTTAAGTCAACAACAAGAGCTTTGTCCTGCTTGCCTACAGCGACTGAACAAATCAAATCTCTCATCGGGATTCCTGCGTGAGCAAGAGCCATTGAAGCAGCATTGATTCCTGCTGTTCTTGTTCCTGCATCTGCCTGGATTATGTAAATTTGAACATCAATTACTGTGCTTGGGAAAGCTGCTAAATCAATAACAGGAGAAAGAGCCCATTCAGTTACCTTTGATATTTCCTGCGATCTTCGGGATGGGCCAGGCTTCTTTCTGTCATAAACTGAAAATGAAAGCAAATCGTAGTTAACACGAAGAACTCCGCTTGCCGGGTCCTGCATGTGCTGCGGATGCAACTGCCTTGGTCCGTAAACTGCCGCGATTGCAACTGTGTTTCCGAATGCGAACATTGCCGAGCCGTCTGCGTTTGGGATTACTCCGACTTTTGCAGTCATTGGTCTAAGCTCTGTAAGCCCTCTTCCGTCTGGTCTTTTATGTTCTTTTGCCATTTTAGTTTTTCTCGAACCATTCCTCCACTTTTTCTGTTAATCCTTCCACAAAAACCTTGTCTGCAACAAATTCAATTGCTTTTCTTGCCCTTACCTGGGCTTCTATTGTCGGACCGTTTATCCATATCCATCCGTTCTGCCCGACAGTTATGCCGCAACCTGTTTTGTCTTTAATCAATGAAATCATGCTTCCCTCTCTCCCAATTATTCTTGGAACGCGGTTTGGAATAACGCGGAAGATAAATCCGCCCTCAAGCTTTCCAAAGCCCTTTCCCCTTAATGATAAGTCAATTCCTTTTCCGCCGACTGACCAGATTTTTGCAGCAATAACATCGCCTATTGCAAGATACTGGTCCATTGCATTCTTGTTTACAAATCTTGGAGATTCTTCAATTGGCAGGAATCCGTCTGCTGCTGAGTCTATATCCACGACCCATCCTCTGAAGGTAATGTTCGTAACTCTGCCGATTACAACGTTGTTTCTTCTTGGTATGAATGCGCCTGTAACTGCAAGAACTTTCACGATTCTGCCTGCCTGTTCTGCCAATCCGAACCTTGCTGAGACTATATCATTTCCCTCGCGCCTTGCGCCCTCGCCAGGCAAGAAATCCTCTCCGGAAACAATTATTTCTCCAGGAATAACTGCCTTTCTCTTTGCATGGGGATCCTCTGAAACACCTGCGGCAGATATCTCTGACTCTTCATTAAATTCCTGTTCCTCGTTTGTTTGTCTTCTCATGGTTAATTTATCAGATAAGCAGATAATTTGTGTCCACTGTCCATCTGTTTCAAGAAAGTTTATTTTTGGCTATTTAAAAATGTTTCGCTTTCAGGCTTTAGAAATCTCTAAGAGGAGATGGATGACAGCGATGAAGAGATAAAACAGTAATTATTCGTGAGGTAGGTAAGATAGCTGGCTAATGCTAGGAATGTAAAACAATAAACCGCCTTTTTTATTCTGAATAAATGTCTTTTCATTGTTTAAACCGGGTTATTTCTTTTCCACTATTTCTTCGCTCTGAACAGCCCCGTGGGTTATATGGTTAAGTTTCTCGTAAAAGTCCATAAGCATGCCTGCAGGCATGCTTAAAACAACTGAAAGAGCCCCATTGGAGAGCCAATCTTCGCTTTCCTTGTAGTCCTTGAGAATGCCATAAACCTGTCCTGTAAATTGGGCAGGAATAACCAGCTTTATTCTCTTGGTCTCGAGCTTGATGGGAATGACTGTCTGGAGTTTTGAAATTATGTCCGGAAGCTGCTGCTCAGGAAGGCGGGAGTCAAAGCTGTAGTGCGCCTCGTTTATCGCCCTTTTTATTCTTTCTTCGGTATACGGGCGTCCGTGCTGGTCAACAGCGTTTTTTAGAATCAAGTCAACAACTCTCTTTATTTTTGCGTCTCTTTCTGAATCACGAACATCCTGGGTTTTTTGTATCTCCCCAGACATTATTATCTTCTTTGCAATCTCATAAACATCTGATGTGCCAAAAGCATCCTTCAACTCTGCTTCTTTGGCGCCATTGCCTTTCTTTACATCTGTGAAAATTCTGTTAAAATTCAGGGCTTTTGTAATGTCGCCTTTTCCATTTTTTACCTTTAGCGCTTCGTCAATGTCGACTTCTATTTCGTATTGCTTGCCTTTTACTTTTGTCCTTGCTATTACATTTGGCATATCGGGAAAAATGATAGATGTTATTTAAAGATTTGTGTTCAGAATGCATAGCAAAACTTAAATATGGCGCATTCTGAAGCTAATTAAAGGAGTTTCTAAAAGATGGATGTACCAACAGAAATGCAGCATCAGGCAATGGGATATGACCGAGCTGCAACCATGTTCTCGCCAGACGGGCACCTGCTGCAGGTTGAATACGCTGAGAAAACAGTAAGACTTGGAAGCTCAAGCATCGGCCTGGTATGCAAAGATGGAATTGTTTTGATTGCTGACAGAAGGGTCCGTGACAAGCTTATCGCTCCGGAGTCTGCAAACAAAATTTACGAGATTGACGAGCATATTGTTGCGACAGCTGCCGGGATTCTTGCTGATGCAAGAGCGCTTATTGACAATGCCCAGGTGATTGCGCAGCAAAATCGTGTCACCTACGGCTCTCCAATCGAGCCTATTTCTGTGATAAGAATGATTGCTGACAGGAAACAGATGTTCACGCAGTATGGGGGAGCGCGCCCATTCGGGGTTGCGATAATGCTAGCCGGAGTAAACAAGGACAAGGCTTATCTTTACACTTCTGACGTAACGGGAAACTTCTTCGCATATAAAGCAAATGCAATCGGTGAGAACGATGAAAAGGTGAAAGAGATTCTGAGAAGAGATTTTGATGAGGGCATGACTATTGAGGAAGGAATAAAATTTGCAATGAAGATATTCAAGGAAACTCTTGAGAAGAACTTTGACTTGAACAGATTTGATGTTGGATATATCAAGATAAAGGACGAGAAGCTTGTCAGACTTCACGGAGACGAGCTTAAGAAGTTCGTCAAATAATTCTGATGAAAATAACAAAGAAGTGCGATAGTGTATTTTTTGATGATATACTCTCCGGAAAGAAGAAATTTGAGGTGAGGCTTAATGATTTTGAGTGCAAGCCGGGAGATATCCTAATACTAGTCGAGGTTGATGAGAATAGAAAATTGACGGGAAGAAAAATTGAAAAAAAGATTTCTTATGTTCTAAAAACCAAGGACTGTAAATTCTGGAAGAAGGAAGATGTGGATAAACTGGGGTTTCTTGTTGTTTCTTTTGAGGATTAGGGCAGTTTGAACAATTTCCTGAAAAACAGGGATGAAACCAGGGAAACTCCGATGTACCACCAGAACCATGTGCCTTTAATTGCGGTCTCGACAAGAGCTGTTCTCATGAATGGGAAGAGAATCATGAGCGGGATGAATGTTATTAACATCGGCTTCATGGAGTGCTTGAATGTCTCGCCCATATGGGAGAACATTTCTTTTTGCAGTTCCATCAGCTTTGTCGGATTATCCTTGTGCTTTTTCATCTCCTCCTGAAGAGCTTTCTGCTTTGCCTTTATTGCATGCATCTTCTCTTTGTCAAGAACAAAATAATTCACAAGAGAGATGAAAAAAGAGATTAGAATGCCCATTACAATTACTGATGGCAGAGGATGCTGCTGGATTAACAGGGTTATTGATTCTAGCATTTTTTCACTTCTTATTTAAGCTCCCATCTTTCTTAAAACAGGGTGCATATCCAAAGCGTGCTGATGAGCTACGTTCTGGTATAATTGATACATAATCATTACTGCGAGCAGTATTGCTGTTCCGGAGGTTAGTGCTCCGAGGGAGTCTGTGATTGCTGCGAGTGCTCCGATTGCCAGACCACCCATGACTGTAAGGGGCATGATATAACGGGAGAGAATTGCCTCAAGAACGCGCTCGTCTTTTCTAAATCCTGGAATCTGCAAGCCAGAGGCAAGTATTTTCTTTGCCTGCGCAGACGCATCCATGCCGGATGTTTTAACCCAAAAGACTGCGAAAAGAACAGAGAAACCCATGAAGAATAGGAGATGAGTTATTCCCTGGAATATCTGTATTACCTGAAGATTTCCCCTGATTATTGCCTCAACCAGATTAGACTGCCCGAGCCAGAAAGACAGCCCTGAAATAGCCTGCCCCTGCGAGAATCCGCCGAACCATGTTGCATGCCCTGCCCACTTTTCTATAAGGGAGCCGAACAGCTGGATATTGGCGACAAGTGCTGCTGTTAAGATGACTGGAATATTTGAAGTATAGAAAAATGCCATCGGCCACTTCATGCTGTAGCCCCTTAATCTATCGTAAGAAAGAGGTATCTCGACTTTCATGCTCTGAGTCCAGACAATTCCCAGGAAAACCAGGGCAGTTACTACAATCGCTGCAATTGAGAGCAGCGCTTCTTTCGGCGCGCCGTTTATGATTGACTGCAATATCACCAAAAGATTTCCTGCGCATGGTGTTCCAGCAAAATCAGCCAGGCAGTTCTCTCCATTAGCCCCTATGAACTGGAGCAATCCGTTGAACAATCTCCATGCTACTCCGGCTACGATAAATATTGAGACTCCTGAGCCGAATCCCCATTTTGTTGTGACTTCATCCATGAGCATAATTGCCAATCCGCCAAGAATCAGCTGGAAAATAACTATTCCTGCAAAGCCAGGATTTGCCTGGAGTCCGCCCATGAGAACATAAACGCATGCTTCAAAAATTATGAAGAAGAAAACACCCAGCTTCTGAATTCCCTGGAAGAATTTCTTCCCATCAGATGTGTTTGTGTCTATCTTTAATATGCCTGAACCCACGAGCAGCTGCAGGATGATGGATGCCATGACAATCGGACCGATACCAAGAGAGATTACTGAGCCGAAATCTGTTCCCAGAATAATCGCAAGGTACTCAAATCTTTCCAAAGAATTCTGTGCAAGCCCAAAAAGAGAGATATTGGCCAATATGAAGAATCCTGCAAGAATGATTAGTGTCCACTTAAGTTTTGTGTTAAAACTCAGTTTCTTCTCCTCTGGATGCTTCACCTCCGGAAGATTGTACAAGATTGATTTAAGGTCCATTATCTATAGGTGATAAAATAAGTTTAAAAGACTTGCCTTTAATTACTTCTTAGCCTCTTTTTTCTCCTCTTTTGGCTTTTCCTCTTTGTTTCTCTCGAGCTCAATTGTTCCGCCTGCAGCCTTAACCTGTTCGATTGCTGATTTTGAGGCAGTTGTTGCCTTGATTGAGACTTTTGCATTCAAACCTGAGCCTGCAAGAACCTTGTAGCCCTTGAGATTAAATTCAAAACCCTTGGAAGTCTGCTTTGCTATTCCCTGCTCGAGGAGATTGTCAAATCTCGAAACCAAATCAGAGAGGTTGATTACATTCAGTTTTGGAGCAACACTGCCCCTTCTTAATGTCTTATCCCCTCCGAAATAATTCATTCCTCCGCAGAGCTTGATTACGGTCATCTTCTTAGCGCAGCTTTTCTTGCCGGTGTTTGCCATGCCGAAGCCTGCACGATTTCCAGAACCCTTTGTTCTCTTTCTATGCCCTCTCCTGTGAGTCTGAGAACCGCGATACCTTGTGTTCTTCCTTCGCTTCTTGGTTTTCATTACAACATCCTCCGCACTAATTCGTTAATATCGTCTCCATTATCCCCGAGAACTCCCTTCGGATAGTGTATCTTGGAGTTTATTCCGCCCCTTGGTGGATGCAGCCTGAAATACGGCTTTAATCCGAGGGATTCGAGTTTCTTTTTTTCTAGTTCTGAAGCTATCTTCTTGGCATCGAATTTTTTCTTGTCCATTGATTTGCCCCTCTTCGAAATCAGGAGTTCCAAAGTCTCTGGAGTTATCTTGCCGTATGCTACAAAGTTCCTTATATGCTGAAGAAGCTTCAAAGTTTCCGGCCCTTCCTTTAAGAGAACAGCAGAATATTTCTTCCTTAGCCCCATTCTGAATAATGTTTCATTGGCATAGCCAGGCATTTCTACAAGTCCAGATATTCTTATTATTAGTATCATGTTATCATTTTGTTTGTTTTAATTAGAGCGTCAATGCAGGCTTTTGCAAGGTTGAAAACAGTCCTGGTTTGTCCTTTTGTAACTCCGTAAACATCTTCTATCCCTGCAAGCCTCAAAATTTTCTTGCACTCGTCACCAACAACAAGACCAGTGCCTCGTGGGGCAGGAATTAATTTTATTCTGACACTTCCGCACTTCCCTTCAACAATGAACGGAACTGTGTGGGGCTTTGAACCCGGCGCTTCCTTCGTTTCAAACCCAAGTTGAACTTTTATTATCCCGAGTTTTGCGAGCCTGATTGCTTTTTCTCTTGCAGGAAGCGTTTCTTTTGCCTTGCCCATTCCGATTCCAACATGCCCATTCCTGTCGCCGACAACAGCCATGCTTGAGAATGAGGTGACATTGCCTTCCATTGTCTTTTTCTGCGTCTGGCGCCATGCTCGCCTCTTCCCTCCGCCGAACTTTCCCTTTGCCTGCCCGATTGAAAGGAGATCGCTGTCTATATGAATAAGAAGATCAACTATTTCAGGCTCCAGGATTGTTTTGTCTGAAGCAAGAATTTTATCAAGGTCCTTTTCTTTTCCGGATTTTACTCTTTTTCCAAGCTCGGTTTTAGGAACCCATGCCGCAAGCGCATCTTTCCTTCCTTCTTCCCTTTCCCTTGCAAGTCTTTCGCTTCTTGTTTCAATGGGCAGTTCGCCTTTCTTCTCGAGATCTTCCATATTTTTCTCAATCTTTGCAAGCTCCTCCGGTGTTGCTTCGACCAAATCTTTTGGCTTGGATGGTATGTCTTTTTCTGCCATTATTCTTTGCCTCCTGCAATCTTATCAAATATCTTTGCAATTTTCTCGTTTTTAATGTTTTCCAACTTCGGAAGCACTTCCTCGCTGCAAGGTATCTCCAATCCTGCATCTCTTGCTCCCCGGATAACTGCGTAAATTTTTGAGTTTGGAACATTTCTATACATCCCCATGTCAACGATTGCCTCCTGAATCTTGCTCTTCAGCGCCATTTTACCGAGAACAAATCCGGTAAGGTATGCTGCTGGCAGGCTCTTCAGGCTCCCTGACATCTCTTCCGGCCATCCCTTTG
>JALOQH010000060.1 GCA_025453475.1 archaeon
AAATAATCGATGCCTGCTACACCCCGGATAACGAGATAAAGCTGAAAATAAGCAGGACAATGGACAATATCGGGCTCTCCTCCATTGACTTCTCGCTAGAAAATAACGGGAAAACCAGAAGATGGCTCTGCTCAGATAACTGCAGAAACTGCCAGATTCTTCAGGTTGGCGAGACAAAATTCTACTATCTAAGTGTCAACGAGCCGATAAATAACGCAGCAGTTACACTATCCGCCGGAGAGTGCGTTATTGAAAGAAAAGAGATAACAAATCCCTGCCCAGATTAGCACATCACAGCAATCTTTAATAAAGAAAAATCCATCTAATAACCATGAAAAAGAGTGTGGAAAACTTCGTGCTGGTTGCTGGATGCATCGAAAACCGCTGGAGGTTTCAATAATGCCATATGATATCATAATAGGCAGGGACTTGTCTGATAAAAAGAAATTTGGCGACAGGGGATTGATATACATCGGCAAGGGTTATGTCAAGATGGGCAATTACACTTCTCTTTCCAATAAGATATGGATGGATGTTGCGCGTTCCCATGTAGTCCTGGTTGCAGGAAAAAGAGGATCTGGTAAATCCTATACTCTCGGCGCGATAGCTGAGGAGATTTCCAATCTTCCTCCGGATGTTTCGAAGAACATTGCATCCCTGATGTTTGACACAATGGGAATTTTCTGGACCATGAAATACAAGAATGAGAAAGACAAGGAGCTTCTTGCAGACTGGGATTTGCAGTCAAAAGCACTTCCTGTAAAAGTCTTCGTTCCTTTCGGAAGAGTTGACGATTACAAGAAAAAGGGCATTCCGCTTGACGCGACATTTGCGTTAAAAGCATCTGAACTAGAAGCAGAAGACTGGATAACTGTCTTTAACTTGGAGATGACTTCTCTCGTTGGAGTCTTGATTGAAAGAATAATCACGGAATTAAAACTGAAAAAGCCGGATTTTACATTGGGAGATGTGCAAAAGGCGTTTGAATCTGACAAGACTTCCAGCAGGGAAACAAAAGAAATTGCTTCCGCGTTGTTCGGAGCAGCAGAGACCTGGGGAATATTTTCAAAAACAACAGAAGGGACAGAAGTCTCTGATTTGGTAAACGGCGGCGTAACAACTGTTCTTGATATCTCTGTTTACAGCTCAATCGGCGCTTTCAATGTTAGAGCGCTTGTAATTTCATTAATCTCAAGAAAACTATTCCAGCACAGAATGGATGCAAGAAAAGGCGAGGAAATAGAAGCAATCCAGCACGGGCAGGAATATCTCGCATACAAGGCGCAGATGAAGCATCCTCTTGTCTGGGTATTCATTGACGAAGTTCACGAGTTTCTTGGAAAAGGGGAGCGCTCCCTTGCAACAGATGCATTGATTCAGCTTCTGAGAGAAGGAAGACAGCCAGGAATCTCTCTTGTAATGGCAACACAGCAGCCAGGCAAGCTGCAGCCAGATGCGCTGACACAATCAGACCTAGTTATTTCTCATCGAGTAACAGCCAAACCAGATATAGATGCGCTGAATGAAATCATGCAATCATATCTTCTGGAAGGAATAAAACAAAACATGGATAATCTCCCTGCGCTTAAAGGTTCAGCAATTTTATTGGATGATAACTCAGAGCGTCTTTACTCAATGCGCGTTCGTCCCAGATTCACATGGCACGGCGGAGAGGCTCCTGTTGCCATTAAAGCTGAGTTGCAGATTTAATTTCTTTGTTTCAATGCTTTTCGCACAGCTAAAGAAGCCATTCTCTTGTCTTTTGAAGATAATTGCGCGTTGAAATGATAAACAATTCTTTCTGATTCATCTCTTCCAACAACAGATATGGCAGTATTTTTTCCGAGCACCGCAAAATTATCAGGATTGGACATATATAGTTCCATATTAATTCCTTTACGCAAATCGAGAGTCCTGCTTGCATCAAGATAAAACTCCTGCCCCCCGGAGTATATTACATCGACTCCTTCCTTTCTCGGATCTCTCAACTTCCCCTTCTCAACTGCGTCGCAAATAGCAGAAGACGAGCCGGCAAGAGCTCTAAGGTTGCTCTCAGAACTCTCAGATCCGATTAAGTGCCCAAAATTCTGGATTGAATCCCCGCCGCTTATCCTGAAAGGACACTTATGAAAACTTTCGCCATTCTTGGCAGGCAGATTCAACAGAGCCTCTCTATAAAGTGTTCTGTGCAATGCGTACATCAAACCGCCATGAAGATTTCTAAGCTCAACATCTGCTTCTCGGTTATAGGCATTAAATCTTGCAGATAAAGAATATCCCAATCCTGTAACAACAAATGCAGGCATCTCGCTCTTATTAATAGAATAGGGATAATCTCTTGTGTTTATCCCGCACATGTTCACAGGCTTTCTTGACAATACAATTGCTGTGCAATTCTGCAAAAATCCCGGAGAAATAACTTCTGAAGAGCCATCAACATTTCTATGTATATCATTAGTGTCTAGAGTTGCATCGGCAAACTGAACCACCCCAGGCTTTAAAGGATTGAAAGTATCACTAGCTTGAGCTACATTTGGACCATACATCCCCATGGCTGTCCAAACATCATGGGAAATTATGTCATCCACCCCATACTTATGCTCCCTTCCATTTGTCATAAAACACCATACTAAAAATATGTTTTTAAAGGTTATTGTAATAGATATAGCATGATAATTGCACTTGGAGGCAAAGCAGGCACAGGAAAGAGCACAGTTGCGGAATTTCTCGCGAAAAAGCTCAAATTAAAGCACTATTCAATGGGAGACTTCCAGCGAGAGATAGCTGAACAAAGGAACATTTCTCTTCTCGACCTGGGCAGGCTTGAGGAAAAAGACCCGGCAATTGACAAAGAAGTTGACAATCTCCAGATTCGGCT
>JALOQH010000061.1 GCA_025453475.1 archaeon
GGATTTGAACCCGGGTTTAGGCCGCGAAAGGGCCTCGTCCTTGACCACTAGACTACGGGAGCTTAGATTTGAGAAACGAAAATCACTTTTAAACCTTCTCATTTAATGTGTTTAAATATAAAATTAAATCGTGTCAACAACAGCTGCGCCCATTGACGCTGGAAGCGAGACAATCACTGTTCTTTTGAACGCAAGAACCACGTCAGTTTGCCATGGCGCTATCTGTATGGTCGCCAATATCAGCGCAACAATCAGAAAGGAGAAGAGATATGTTGCCAAAACCCTTGCTCCGAATGTTGCAAGATGCTCTCTAACCCTGTGCTTGTAGTAATGATAATATACAAAAGAGCCCATGATGCACAGCGAAATTGCCATAAGCAGGAATATATTCAAAATCGGGAGCTTTTCTCCAAGCTCCCAGGTCTCCTGCGTGAATCCGACAGGCACAGCAAGAATCGTAGCCCCAAGAATTATCTGCAGCAGGTCTCTTAGTCTGAATGTCGGCGATATCTCCTTGTGAAGCTTTCGCACTTCTTTTGAAATATTTATGTGGTCTAACATCTTCCCTTTTTACAGGAATATCTAGGCAATATTGATTATAAACCTTATTATTAATACAATAAAACTTAAAAACATAAAAATCCAGATTAGACCATAATAAAGAGGTAAAATGGCAGACTATCTTACAAGTGCAGAGAGAAACAGAAGGATAATGGAAACAGCCAGAATAAAACGTGAGATTGCAGATAAGCGCCAGCCAATCCCGGGGACATCTGTTACGATTTATACCCAGAAATATGCTGAGGCTCCGGAAGGATTTGCCTACAAAACCGCAGAAGAAATAAAAGACCCGCGTAATTCAAGACGGCTTCTATTGCCTTACGGAGCAGAGATAAATGCTCAAAAGGCAAGAGCTCTTGCGCTGAACAATGTTTATGAAATCAAGGCCAAGCAGGTAAAGAAAGAATAATCTCAGGATTCCCTTGCGCTTTCAGTAAGCTCTCCTTGCGCTTTCAGTAAGCTCTCTTTCCAATATGACTCTTGCTCTCTGCAGAACATAATCCCCGTATCTGTTAAGCGTCTCTGCAGGCAGGGTTTGAAGATACTTTTGTGCATCGTCCTGTGACATCCCGCTGATTCTTTGCCTTATCTCTTCAGGGGGTAACTCTTCGTCATCTCTCATCTTTTCATATGCCTCTCTTCCCAGTCCCGCATATATTCCTCGTTTAACTTTAATTTTTCAATTCTCTCAACTTTCTGGCTCCAGTTTCTCCACAGCGCCCCGAACATCAGGCCAATCGCCATTCCTGTGAGGTGCGCAATATGTCCTGTTGCGCTCGGATAGAATAATCCAAGTATTCCGCCTGCAGCCCAGAAAATTCCGGCAACAATCGCAGGCATTGGAAATCCTGATACCCAGACAGTCATCATCGGGCGGATAATGACAAATGCCCCGAGAATTCCGTAAATTGCGCCAGATGCCCCAAGAGACAAGGGATAAAACCAGACAGCAATCAGATTTGCGAATATTCCTGATGCAAAAAACACAAGAAGGAATTTCCTGCTCCCGATAAATCCTTCAAGAATTGTTCCAAACAACGCAAGAGCAAACAGGTTCGCGAGCAGATGCGCAAAACCCGCATGCAGGAATATCGCAGAAACAAATCTCCAGACTTCAATCATTCTGCCTGAATCAAGAATAAACATCTCTGTAAAGCCCCCAAAGAGAGACTGCAGGGCAAATGCGATTATGCATGCCAGAGACAGCCATAAGGCGTAATATCTAATCTTCATATCTCTTCTACTAAAATTAACTTTAAATATTGTGGGATTTTAAGGAAAGAATGGTTGAAAGTGAGAAGTGTTATGATTGTGTTCCATTTATCCCCGGATGGGTTGCAGACTTAATGATAGAAGACAGGGCAAGAATGGGAGGACCGCAATTAAGGGGCAGAGACAATAAACCTTTAGATGACAGCTATCCTGTTTATACTCGCCTGGATATTTTTACCAGAGCAAAACCAGTAGAACCTGCATCAAGACATCCAAGAGTCGTTTACAGTTCGAGAGACGGGGTTCTTCAACCAGTCTATGACGAAAAGGGAAGAATGATTGCAAAGCCTTCAAGGCATTAATCTCAAAACTTAACCTTTTTATACTATCCGAATTCTATGATATCATGGCGGTTGTAGTTTAATGGTAGAATGTCGGCTTGTGGCGCCGAAGACGGGTGTTCGATTCACCCCTCCCGCTCTTAAATCATGGAACCAAAAGATATAACTGATAGATTATCCGAAGGAGATATAGCCACATTGTTAAACCCTGAAAAGAATGATTTCTGGTGTCAAATAACTCCTGTCCTGACTTTAATTCCTGGAGATTTGCAGGATAAGCGGTATTTCAAGCATACTGATATGTCCAATAGATTCGCAATAGTCACAAAAAGAGCAGATATTCCTGCACGAGGAATCCACGGCATGGAAGAAACACATTACTGTGTGGAGATTTATGACAAAGGTGTGCAAAGAGATACAATCGGCGCGCCCCTTGCTGGCGAAAACCATCTTTTTGCTTTAAGGGATGAAAAGACATTTGTAGATGCGATGCAGACTCACTATAATGCATTAAGGCATCTGAAGGAGGGGGGATATTAAAATGCCAAACAAAATAAACGCTTCTCACATCCTTGTCAAAACCGAGCAGGAAGCCCTCGCGTGTTTAACTTACATGAAACAGGGAAAATCCTTTGAAGAGCTCGCAAAAGAGAGAAGCTTATGCCCATCTGGAAAGCGCGGAGGTTCGCTTGGATGGTTCACACGGGGAAAAATGGTGAAAGAATTTGAAAAAGCCGCTTTCTCAGCCAGGAAAGGCGCG
>JALOQH010000014.1 GCA_025453475.1 archaeon
CGGTCGATCCGGTCGCCCCAATAAAACTCCTATTTGACTTGCTGCCCTTTTTGGGGTCACCGTCGCCGCCAAATACCGCTGTTCCCCCAGCCACTAATCTGGGCTGGGCGGCAATTACACTGTCCACTCCGGTATCCCTACCCCACTCAGAACTTGCTCCCACAAATCTAGCCCCCGATTCGGAAAAAATCACCGCCGGCACCGATGAATACACGTTATTATCTGTTGCATGTCTAGGATGTTGTTCATTGGCTCCGGTAATTACAATAAATGATGAAACATTTGGACGATTGGATTCAGCTAAGGTTAGAAAGATTTTGAGAGAAAAATCATTCAAAAGATGTATGAGAATACAAATGCTCAGTTCGAGAAGCATAAAAAAGTAAGAGGAATAACGTATATCTTCTCAGGAGACTTCAAGGGATTTGTCGCAAATCCTCTCCCATCATTCTGGGGGCAGAGTATCTCAAAATCATTCAGATAGGATTAGTAGTTCAGCTTTATCCTCTCAAGCTCTTCCTTTACAGCTCTGGCTTTTTCCTCGCCAAAGAGAAGGGAATAGAATCTCGTGTTTGAATGTATTGCTTTCCCAAGATGCCCTGTCTCCTTTACAAGCTGTGCAATCTCCGGCTCCATTAAACTTGTTTTTGACAGTATTCTCCATCCCCTTATAAAATCAGATTTTTCAAATTTCTCGTATGCAAGGGCATTCCTTATGTTCTGCGCGTCAAGAAGCTCGTCATAAGACAGGCTCTCAAGCAGAAGCTTTGATTTTTTTGCGCCGATTCTGGAATAATCCTTCAAAACCAGGTCTGTCTCCTTTTCCACGTTGGCGACAATCTCCTTTAATCTTGTCTTCAGCAGAGTGCCCTCATTTCCAAGCTCGAGGATATTCTTCCTCAAATCTTCTGCAATTTTCTGAATGAGCCTGCCTTTCTGTATTACCAAAACCGCCTGATTTAAGTTAAGATAATTTCTCAGCTCGCTCCTCGTCAGCTTTTCTACGTGAACATCAAATAAATCCCTCTGCTTTTCAAGCAGCTGGATATGCTCGTTTGCTTTTCTCAAAATTTCGTCTGTGCTTTTTACAACATGCTTCATTGACTTGTAAAACATGGATATCTCATGCCTTCTTTCAGAAACCGCAATGCACACGCATCCTGCCTGTTTTGCTGTCCTTTCAGCTGCCTTGTGCCTTGTTCCTGTCTCATTTGTCTTGTTTGATGCATCAGGAGTCAAAGTCACGTTTGCGTAATTGATTTTCTTCAAATCTTTGGAAAGAATCATTGCTCCGTCCATTTTGCTCAGCTCAACAAGCCTCTGTGGCGTGAATTTGCAGTTTACCTTAAACCCTCCGTCAAGAAGCGGCTCAACAGCCTCGTTCTCAACAACAATTATCGCTCCCTTGCCTGCTTTCACAATCCCGTCAAGCGCTGCCCTGAAGTTGGTTCCAGGAGCAACTATCTTTAATATTGAATAGAACTCTTCTTTCTCTACTTTTAGATTAGTTTTCTGCGGGATAAGTGTCGCCTGCTCCTCTTTTCCAACGTTGTTAACCTGTTCGTCACCCTCAACCATAAATTCCAACGCGAAATAGACTATTTAAGGTTTATTTGGATAAAAAACCATATACTCAGTTTTAATAAAAAAATAGAGAATTACGCAATCTTGAAAAGGCAGTAGCTTTTTCCCTGCGCAAGGCACTGGGTTTCAACGCAGTCAATCTGCTTTCCCATCAAATAGGAAAATACTCCCGCAAGAACACCTGCAGTCAGCGTGCATACCGGGGACTTTGAATGCTTCTTATACTTGCTCACCCATTCCTGGGCAATTGTGCTCTCCCTGACCGCGACAAGAGCCTCTTTTCCCCTGTTGTCAATCTTCTGTATTGACATCTCTCCAAGTCCGTATACATTGAATATATCCTGAAGCATCCTGATTGTGCCCTCATCTGTCTGCCCGATTTTCTTGCTTAAATCTGCAATCTCGTCTATAAAGACATCCTTCATTTTCTTGTAGACTTTTGCGTGCTCAACTGCGCCCGAGATGCTCTTGAATCCGGACTTCTTTCCCAAGTCGTATAATTTTGTCTCGTCAATGTCCTGAAGTTCAAGTATTGCAGATGCGTTCAGCATTATCTCCCTTCCCCCAAGAAGATCAATCTTGCCGTTGTCTATGCTGAACTGCCTTACAAAAAGAAGTTTCTTCAATATCGGACTTAAGCTCATTTTATCCCCTCTTTAAATAACGAGTCTTTTATGCTTATAAGTTTTTGCCCTGTCTTTATCTCCCTGTCAACCATGTTCGCAAGATGCTCGCTTTGCATTCTCCTGTTCGCATAGTGTATCGCCTTTCTTATCTTCTCAATCTTGTCCTTTGCAAAGAAGCACCTTATTGTGCCGTTAAGGGATATCTCCATAAATCCGCCATTATGGAACATAAATCTCTCGTAAATATCGTCCTCGAGATAGTCTGCTCCGATGTACCAGATAACATCAAACTTCTTCTCAACGAAGCGTACAAACTCCTCCAGAAGTTTCTCGCATTTTACTATCTTCTCGAAATTAGCTCTCTCGACAGCAAAAGGAAGGCGCCTGCTGTGCACCTTAAGATAATAACTCTTCTGAACAGGGTTTTCTTTGGCCTTGCCTGGCTTTGCTGGCTTGGATTCGTGTTTTATAGGATGTGCTGCATGATGCACCTTTTTTGCCAGTGCGCGGTGAACAACGTGCGAGACTCTCTTTCTCAAATGCCTGAATCTCATTTTTCTGTGTTTTGTATGCTTGTGATTCATGATTATTTCTTAAACAGCTTCTCTGCCTCCTTTTCGCTCTTTCTCTTTCTGAAATAAGCTCTTATTGCGCCTATGATACTTGCTCTTTCGACATTCACCGCGATTTCAATCTTCTCTCCCTCGTGCTTCCCAAGAAGCTTCACCATTATCTTTCTCAACGACTCTTTATATCTTCTGGCATTTCTCCCGCTCGTGAAATGCGCTGCGACTATGAATGGCTCATCAAGCCTTGCTTCAACAAACCCGGACTTCACAAGATATCTCACCATGTCCTCGCTCTTGTCTGCAAACGATAACTTTTCGAAGTCAGAATCAACAAGATTTACAAGCTCATGCAGTCTCTTTCTGTCAAGCTGTCCATCCTTAAACATCTGAAGCTTGTTCTTGCTGTCCATAACAAATACTATGTAATGCTTCAGTCTTATTAAGAACAGTGGCGCAAGCATTCCTGCAATCCAAAGCAGTATCACCCAGATGATGCTGATTCCAGCCCCTGTCGCAACAGTCGCTACGCCCCAATCAACAACAGGTGCAGGAATATCTCCGTGCGGAATATACTCGCTCGGCTTTTGAATAGTCCAGTTCCACGCTTTTCCTCCGTAGCTTGAAGATTTCTCAACTGTTTTTTCTTCTTCATCTTCTTCAACAGGCAGCGGCTTCTCAACTTCGACATAGGTATATACGCAAACAGCATCCTTGCAGGTATAATTAGCCCCGCACTCCTCTTTTGTATAAATCTTATAACATCCTTCAGAGTTCTTCTTGCATTCCTTTATTATGTTGCCCGCGCAGTATGTGCTGGCTTCTGAACACTCATCTGTGCATACACTGCACTCCTCGCTCTCTGTCTTTGTGTTATCGCAGTTGGAGATGCATTGCCTTGTTCTTGTGCCTCCGGTGCAGTTGCCCCAGTCCCCGCATGTCCAGGTGGAGTCAGTGCAGCCGCTGTCACAGCTTCCGCAGTCAGAACTGCAGGACGAACAACTCTCACCGCCATTGCATGTTCCGTCTCCGCAATAAGGCGCGAGAACAGTGAATGAAACTTCCTGGCTCAAATTCCAATTTCCTGCAATATCCCTGCAATAAACATCCATTGTATAATTGCCATTCGACATTGCAAGTCCTGCCGTAAACGTCGTATTATCTGAAGTTGTAAGTGTAGTATTGCTTATCCCGTTGTCAAGACTGTAGATGCACGCGCCCGCCTCGTTCAAGGTTACATTAACTCCGACACTGCTTGAGTTATACTGGGTGGAATTATCAGGGTCATTTATCACAACATTTGGAGCGAGGGTGTCAATGATAACTGTTCTTGTTAAAGTATAATTCGTGTTGAGAGAGTTGTCAATAGCACTTGCATTGAAATAATACACTCCATCAGGCAGATTGTCAAAATTAAGATAAAACAACGGACCAGCAAGGGTTGTGCTGTTTACAAGCCCGGTTGTATTGAACAGATAAATGGTTGCATTTGAGAAGTCAGCATCATAGACCGAGATATTTACAATGATATTATCTCTGCTCAGCACAGAACTTGAAGTCTCTGTCGGAATTGAATAATCTATGACTGGGAAAACGCTGTCTTGTATTACAATATAGTGTGTTTCAGATGTTGCTGAATAATTCTGCGAGCCGGCATACACCATGGTTATGTTATGCTCTCCTGGCAGAAGATACTGGGTTAGATTGCTGCATGTAGTCTCATTTGCAATCAGCACACCATCATCATAAACCAGCACATTTCCCGGAGCAGGGCAGACCGCTCTTGCAGTGATGTTTATCGTTGAACCCGCCTCTGCAGTGATATTGCCCTGATAGTCGTTCAAAGTCAGATTAGTTATTGTTGAAGCTTTCTGAATAGTGAAATAGTATAAATTGGTGCTGTTCCACTGGTTGTATTCGTCGCTCGAATGCGCTCTCCACGCAAATGTTCCTGCAGGCAAGACTTTAGATAAGATGTGGCTGCCGTTTGAGGCATTTCCCGACGTTAATGTGGAGGTATAATTTACAAAACTGCCTGTGAAGTTGCTCTCAAAAAAAGTGTTTGAAAGATTGACCTCAAAATCATCAAGCCAGGAAATATTGAACAGGCTCTCCTGCGAAGCATTGTAGCTTGAAACAATCAAAGAGGCGTTATTGCTCCATCGCGGTATTTTGTCAGGTATTACATAGAAGTAAGTGCTCGAGTTGACAGTATTCCCAGACGAGTCATTTGCAAAGAAGGTGATATTATATCGTGTCAGCGTATTCTTGTCAATAACATAGGTCGTGTTTGTAAATTCATAGGAATATGATGAGAATATATCCGGACCGCTCAGGGGCGTCACTAGGGAACTGATTGCCCAGCTTATATTCGCCCGCACAGAATCAACAGCTGCGTCATCTGTTATTATTGCAGAGAGATTTATCTTTCTGAACTGTGTAACATTCGAAGCAGCCATTGGAGTCACGTTTAGTACTTCGGGGTCTGACTGGTCATTCACGTTTGTGCTGAAGAACAGCAAATTATCAAGAATCCTGTTTCTCGGCCTTCCAAGTTCAGAAGAGCCCTGGGACGAGCCAATATGCCCGCCAGAATAAGTCACATACCCGCTTCCAACAGTCATTCCCACAAGCTTGACATTTGTAGCAGGAGGATTATTTGCATCAGCAAGAAATACGGTATAATCAGGATTAGTTGCTCCGGAGATGTCAAGAACAGAAGCAGAGCCGACGCTATTTGAAAATACATCGAGCTGAACCTGGGTGATTGCATTTGAAGGAGTTATTATCCTTATGTCTCCTGTATAAGTTCCGTCCTCAGCAAGATTTCCTAAAAAGTTTGTCTGCGCGTCAAGTGTTATAGCCCCGTCATCTTCTGCATGGCAGTATCCTCCGCTGTTCACGAATCTGGATATGTTCGCAGCCAGCGACGGCGAAGCCTTTGAGAAATCATAATCTCCTATAAGAAGGATGTCATATGTTCCAATATTAAATGTCGCGTCATTCATCACATCCGCGTCTGTTAACTGCGTGTAAGGCATATCGCTTCTCGTAAGAGTTGAAGTTATCTGCCCCTGCGAGCCGCCAAGAACAGCAACTTTCGGCGCCCTGCTTAATTGAACTACCTGAGCTTTTGGCACTCTTCCTTCTTCATTCAATGTGAGAATCTGAACACTGCCGCGGACTGAATTAATATATGTAAGCGCGCTCGACACGTCATCTTTTATAAGCCAGAATCCGTGGCAGAAGAATTCATTATAGTCTGCATTTGTATCAACATTTGTCGCATTCAGCCTCACGCATTCAGGAGTTACTACCCAGTCTGCCTTATATGAATTATCCAAAACATTCCAGAGAACCCCGTACATTGCAAGGAAGTCCAAGTCATATGCGCTTGGATTCTGCTTGTCATCCCCTGGAATCAAAATCGAGCCAGCAGGATAGATTATCACAATTCCTTCTATCTTTATGTTCTTGAATACAGTTACTCCCAATCCAGGATCATATGCCCTTATTACATAACTTCCGCCAGCTGTTCCTTCAGGAATTACAAATGAATCAGAGATGTAGCCAGAGCCTGTTGAAAGCGTATTAAATACAGTGAGGTTTGCAGTTGCGTTTCCAATGCTTATCTGCACATTCTCGCTAAAGCTGAATCCAAACCCGGTTATCAGGATTGTCTGCTTCTGTGTGTAAAGGTCACTGTCAGATAAGACTACTGGAGGCACGTAGAAATATCTCGGGATGTCTCTTGTTGTCCTTAAATTGCCGTAAGTGTCATTTGCGTAGATGTAAACCGTGTATCTGCCCCTCTGCGAAGTTGTATAAGTGTAGCCATAAACGTTTCCCGCAAGATTAGACATTGAATAATTTATGCTCGTGCCGTCAGGCCTCACAATCTCAACCCATTGGCTGCTCAGTCCATAATCGTCGTAGATTGATGCATTTATGTAAACATTTGTCGATGGGTCAGGATAAGTCGGCATGATTGAGACATTTGCAATAACCGGCACCATCAAGTCAGTTATCGTGAATGTCTGCTGCGAGGTGTTTATCAAAAGCCCTGAGGTATCATTCGCATAAATCCAGAATGACTTTGTCCCAAATCCAAACACACTCGCATTAACATCAACTGCGTATGTATCGTTGCTGATATTAACCATCGGGAATATCAGATATTGCCCGGTTGCATTGGACACATTAAGCCAGACAACACTTACATTAACATTATCTGTCACATTCGCAGCAAAAGTGAAATTGCCCTGCCATTCCTGCGAAACAGGCGCAACATAATATGGGTCAAATTCAGCAATCGGCGCAATCAAAGGTGCCTGCAAATCTTCTGCAAGAATAGTCAGATTGACATGCCCGGATTGTATGCTGTCTGCAGCAACGTTTGTTGAATTTGCAAATGCCCAGAATTCATAAGTTCCTGAAGAGCTTGTTGCATTGACTGTCCAGTAAACTAAGCAGCTCGAGCCTATTGCCATATCGTTGAGGCATCCGAAAAAGATAGGAGCAGCGTTTGTGCTGTTTAGAGGATTGCTCATGTTCGTGTAGAATGGCGTTGCCCCGGTTGTTGTGCTCACAAGGCTTCCTGCAACCAGGCCCGTAATGACATGTCCTGTCCATTTGAATGCCTTTACAATATAAAACCAGATTTTCGCGAAGAATCCTGCAGGCGCAATCTCTTCAACCTCAGAAACAAAAACAGAAGCAGGGTCAAGAGATACGTTGACATACCCGCATGCAGCAGCATTGCACGTAACATTCACAGTTATATTGAAGAATTTATTCTGTGGCACATTCATATTAACGGTCGGATAAACAAGTTCGGTCGTTAAAACCGGGGTGGTTAATATGGGCAGCAATATCTGCGTCATGTTATTATTGTTCATGACAACCATTGTTGAATTAGCTGAAACACCTTTTACCGCAGAAACATTATATCTCTTGTAGTCTGTTGTTGTACCGCTGACTCTCGTTTCCTTGGTAACATTAAGCGTCAGCTTTCCATCTGAATTAGTTGTTCCCGTGAAAGTCATGAAACTGCTGTTGAACGCAGTAATGCTCGCACCCGGCACCGCGGTGCCGTTTGTCCAGTTTACCCTCACATCCAGATACCACTGCCTCGTATAGTTTGAATTTGAGTCCACGCCCTGTCCGGAAAAACTAACATTAATAAAAGTGATATTTGAAGATCTCACAAGAGATATCCCGTATGTTCCGCCAGAGAAAATGCTGTTCCAAATTCTGCTGTTATTCGCATTCGTTAAGTTGAGTTGGTAAGTTGTAAAATCTCTTAAGGTGCAGCCATAAAGAGAAACATTGGAATTAGAATTTACGACACTCATAGCAAATTCAGCTCCGCCAGACCCCTCAATCTCATTTCCCTGGCAATTTATTGCAATGTTATTCCCGCTAAAAACCGCTCCTTCTTCGAGGAATCCGCAGGAAATCGCAGAGGCTGAATCATAATAACCTGCTGTAAATAATGGACCTGGTGCGCCACAATATGTCCCAGTAGTAAGAGTTGTAGCGCTCGCAAATCCCGCATAAAGCAGGCTAGATATCACAAAAATCGCTAAAATACCAAGTTTTCTTGCCTCTTTCATTTCTCTTTTAAACCGCTTTTTACAGCAAATTATGACAAATAAACTACTTATTTTAGCTTTAAATTCCTAACTATTGGGGTTCATTAAGCCCAAGAAGTGACATATTTAATCAGAACTCGGACGGCTATTGTTTCCCGTTGAAGACCAACTCTTAGCGCTTCTCCATCCAACACGGCCATCTCCAAAAAGAATGTTTCCTCCCCTAAACTGGTGATTATTCAAACTCTGCTGGGCAGCAGTTCCCTCTCCGGGCTCTAATCCCCCATATAAATCCCAAACCAACGGGTCTGTACTCTTAACTCCAGACTGACCCATAGGTACGACGAAAACATTCTCATAAGACCTCTTTGCTCCGGCCTTGTCAGTATACGGAGCAGTACCCGTTAGGGTAATGTCCACGCTGTTTGATCTTAATCCCTGATCGCATGGGCATTCCAATAATTTAGCGTTATCCAAATAAGTTGGATAAAGAAGCCCGATTGAACTATGAACAGAGGAAGTTGCAGAATTTGCTAAATAAGGATATTGCCCGTCGTAATCTTCTGCGTATAGGACAAGAGATTTTCCAATCTGATCTAATTGGCTTGCGCACTTTACTCGTCTTGCACTCTCTCGCACCCTGCCAACAGCAGGCAAAAGCAGTCCAGTAAGTATTCCGATTATTGCAATAACCACCATAAGCTCAATTAATGTGAACCCTTTTCTTTTATTCCCTGAGTTGCTCATCTTCTCATGCATTTGTTTTGCCCTGTCATACTGCTCAGGAGTTAGATGCTGAAGAACAGCCCTCTGCTCATCAGGACTCATGCCTCTTGCGTGATTCCCCGCATAAGCCATTGCAAACTCATATTTGCCTTCAGACATATAATTCCTTAATTTTGTAATTCCCCTCTCGCCAATTCTCGCAGCATATCTGCCGATATTATTAAAATCGGTTTTTGTCTGCTCATAATCTCTCCTCACAAAATCCGCTGCTCTCGCCAGCAAACCTTTCTCTTCAGACGCCTTTTGTGTTACTTGTTCGAGTGCCATTCTATTTTATCAAAAGCGCCTCTAATTCGCTGTCTTTCTTGCCTGCAAGAGATTCTCCAAGCCTTCTCGCTTCTCCAAGATTGAGTTTCTGATATTTATCTTTTATTGAAAGTGCCTCGCTGTTCGTGAAATTAACTTTTCTGAAGTAATCGTCGAGATTTTTTCTGTATCCTTCTGCGTTCGAAGCATTTTTAGACTCTTGGGCGGGGTCTGCGTGCAGCCG
>JALOQH010000062.1 GCA_025453475.1 archaeon
GGATATTGCTCACCGAAATCTGAAATTGCTTCTTTCAGGGTTCTTGCTTTCATCCTGTCTTCGCTTTCTACGCGGGCATAGACTCTTTCCCCAACATATCTTCCTGATTCTGGAAGCGAAATTGACTGGGCCATTGACGGCTTTCTTCTTTTCAGCTTTCCGGATAGGCTTGATATAGGAACTTCTATTCTGTCTGTTGCTATAAGCTGTATAACCTGTCTTTCAAGTCCTTCGTTGTATGTCATTTTGTTTTCCTCCTGTAACATTTAGTTAATTATCCTACGCAGAAATGGAAAATATACTAATGTGGTGAATATTATCACCCCATTAGATAGATATTTAAGGAGAGATTTCCTGACTTATTCATGGATGTTGAAAACGCCTTGAAGGAATTCGGATTGACTGAGCACGAGACAAGTGTCTATCTTGCTTTGCTGAAGAACGGCGCAAGCCTCGCGGGCAGAATATCGAGATTAACCGGAATACACAGAAGAAATGTCTATGATATAACTGAGAGATTGATAAAAAAGGGGATTATAGGGTATATTCTGAAGAATAACCGACGGTATTTTGAAGCGGTTAATCCTGACAAGTTTTTGGATATCCTGAAAGAAAAAGAGAATAATCTTATGGAGAATCTGTCTTATTTAAAGGAGATTTATTCTGGAAGCAAGGAAAAGCAGGAGACAAACTTCTACAAGGGCAAGGAAGGATTGAAAACAGTCTTCCAGGATCAATTAGAGGAGAATAAAGAGGTGCTGATTCTTGGGGCATCCGAGTCTGCGTTTGAAATCCTGCCATTTTATTTCAAGTGGTATGATAAAGACAGGGTTAAGGGCAGGATAAAGGTAAGGATGATTGCTTCAGAGAGATTGAGAAAGAAAATTCCTCTTTCTGAAGTGAGATTATTGCCGCAGAAATATGCAAATCCGCTTGCAATTAACATTTACAAAGACAAGGTTGCGATAATCTTGTGGAAAAAGGAGCCGTTTGTGATAGTTATCCGGGAGAAGGAGGTTGCTGATTCGTACAGGAAGTATTTTGAGCTAATGTGGCGCTCAGCAAGAAACTAAGGGAGTAAGATTTAAGAGCGTGTAAACTACTATAATAATATGGCTAAAAAAGAAGTTAAGAAACCAGAAAAAACAGAGAAAATGGAGAAAAAAGAGAGGAGCGAGAAGCAGGAGAAACACGAACTCGGACTTACGGCGGATAAGGATGACTTTTCAGAGTGGTTTACGCAGTTAATGCTAAAGGCAGACCTGGCGGATTACAGCGATGTGTCTGGATGCATGGTTTTCAAGCCTGGAAGCTATTCAATTTGGGAGAAGATTGTACAGGAGTGCGACGTACGCTTTAAAAAATCCGGCATAAAGAATGCTTATTTCCCGATGTTCATTCCCGAGAAGCTTTTGTCGAGAGAGAAAGAGCATGTTGAAGGTTTCTCGCCTGAAGTTGCGTGGGTAACGCAGACAGGAGAGACAAAACTCTCGGAACGACTGGCTGTCCGCCCGACTTCAGAGGCAATCATGTATCCTTCTTATTCGAAATGGATAAGGAGCTGGAGGGATTTGCCTTTGCGTTTGAATCAGTGGAATAATGTAATAAGATGGGAGTTCAAGCATCCGGTTCCATTTCTGAGAACGCGCGAGTTTTTGTGGAATGAGGGGCATTCTGCTTTTGCCACAGAGAAAGAAGCGCTTTCTGAGGGGGAGATTCTGCACAAAATTTACAAGGAAGTGTGTGAGGATTATCTTGCCCTCTATGGAATGTACGGAAGAAAAACAGAAAAGGAGAAATTTGCAGGAGCTATATCCACAGAGAAGTTTCATTATGTTCTGGCAAATGGAAAAGCGCTTGAAGGGCCGGCATTTCATTTTGACGGGCAGAATTTCGCAAAAGCCTACGATATAAAATTCCTTGATTCAAACGGAGAGAAACAATTTGTCTGGCAGAACACTTATGCAATATCAACAAGAATGATTGGAGTAATGCTCGCGATTCATTCTGATGCAAAGGGGCTTGTGCTGCCTCCGAGGATTGCTCCGAACAAGGTTGTGATTGTGCCGATATTGTCCAACAAGGATGACAGTGCTGTGATGAAGGAAGCTGAGAAAATAACGTTATCCCTATCTGAATTCGAGCCTATCCTTGATAATCGGGTTGAGTGTACTGCTGGATTCAAGTTCAATGAATGGGAGCTGAAAGGCATTCCATTAAGGATTGAAATTGGACCGAGAGATTTGGAGAAGAGAGAGGTTGTTTTGGTGAGGAGGGATAATGGAAAGAAAGAGCCTGTTAAATTTGCTGATGTCAAAAAGCAGGTCTTCCTTGTGCTTGAGGAGATACAGAAAGAGCTTTATAAGAAATCAGAAAAAGCATTCAGGGAGAAAGTAGAGAAAGGCAATACCCTTAATGATTTGAAAAGAATAATTGAGAGCAAGAAATTGGGGATTGTTCCTTTGTGCAATAAAGCTGCATGCGAGGATGCAATGAAGGCTGAGACAAAAGGGGCAAAGGCATTGTTTATAGCTGAAAATGAGAAATTAAAAGGCGGGGAGAGATGCATCATCTGCGGGATTCCTGCTGCTTACAATATTTATGCTGGGAAATCATATTGAGCAAGCCTTAAATATTGGTATTTCTTCGATTATTTATGAGATTAGAGGTGGAGATTACGAAGAAATACTTCTTTGCATTCATGCTGGCAGGCTTGCTGCTGATTGGGGCTGCAGGGGTTGTTGCGTATTACTCGGATGATGCGGACCCGTCG
>JALOQH010000063.1 GCA_025453475.1 archaeon
TCAATTGAATCTTCATGACGGTTCCAATGTTCTTACAAAAGAAAAAATCGCAATCGGAGACTCGGTTTTCCTTGATTTTTCCGGAAAAATAAAGAGGCACATTGCCCTGGAGAAGGGAAAGGACGGCTTCATCATCTCAGGAAAATATGCAGGCAACGAGGGCAGGATAGAATCGGTCAATGATAAATTGGTTAAAATAAAACTGAAAGAAAGAGAGACAGCAGTCACTATACCTGGCAGCGAGGTAATTGCAGGATGAGCGAGAATCCAATGCGCAGGATTGAAATAGAAAAAGTTCTTCTCAGCGCAGGCGCGACAGATGTCGATTTGCAGAAAGCAAAGAAACTTCTCGAATTAGTCTCGGGAAACAAGGCTCAGATTATTGCTTCAACAAAGAGAATTCCCGAGTTTGATGTCCGTCCAGGACTAGAAGTGGGAACAAGAGTTACCCTTCGCGGAAGACCCGCAATTGAACTTCTGAAGAGGATTCTCGGAGCAGTCGATAACAAGCTTAAGAAAAAGCAGGTGTCAGAAAATCATTTTTCTTTCGGAATAAAAGAATACATAGAGATTCCGGGCATAGAATACCAGAGAGATATCGGAATCAGGGGATTTAATATTACTGTTGTTTTCGCACGAGCAGGTCTGCGCGTTAAGAGAAAGAAGATAAAACAGGGCAATGTTCCAAGAAAGCAGTTCATTTCAAAGGAAGAAATAATTAAATTTATGGGGGACGAGTTTAAAACTAAATTCGAATAATATGACCGCAAGCGATTGGAATAAAATCACAAAACAGCTCCGCAGCAAGCCAGTAGTGCTTCAGAAGTTTATCAAGCACTGCAAGCCAAGGGACAGGACAACAGGGCTTGCCAAGAAGAAATGTGAACGCTGCGGGAGATTTGGAGCCCACCTCAGCCAGTATAATCTAAACTTATGCCGACAGTGCTTCCGCGAGATAGCAGAAGAAATCGGCTTCAACAAATACAACTAACATGTCACAGGATATTGTATCAGACGCGCTGAATCAGATGATGAATGCCAAGAGGGCAGGCAAGACGCAGGTCTCTGTCAAAAGGCACTCCAAGCTTCTGCTTTCTGTCCTCGCAATAGCCAAACTTCGGGGATACATCAAAAACTACAAGGCAGATGGGAGAGCATTAACAATTGAATTGGGCAAGCTCAACGAGTGCAATTCTATTAAACCAAGATTCACAGTCAAGACAGACGAGATAGAAAAGTACGTTAAAAGATATCTTCCTGCAAAGGACATAGGGATACTGATTCTCTCAACGTCAATGGGTCTTATGACTCATCACATAGCTTTCGAGAAGAATATCGGAGGGTGCTTAATAGCATACATGTACTAAGATGAAAAGAAGTTTTGTTGAAACAGTTGAAATCCCTCAGGGAATCTCATGCGAGATGCAAAACAACAGCATAAAATGCAAGAAGGGCTCTGCAGAACTCTCAAGGGCACTTGCGAGTCCAAAGTTGAATGTTGTTTTAAAGGACAATAAGGTAGAGCTTTCATGTTCTGCAGGAAACAAGAGAGATTACAAGACAATCAAATCTCTTATTTCTCATATAAGCAATATGTTCATTGGGCTGGAAAAGCCGTATGTCTACCATCTCGAAGCATGCAACGTTCATTTCCCAATGACTATTAAATCAGAGCCTGGCAGAGTTGTAATTAATAATTTTCTCGGAGAAAAAACTCCGAGATTTGCCACAATTCTCCCAGGAGTTAATGTTGAAATAAAGGGGCAGAAGATTACAGTTACCTCTCCTGACAAAGAAGCCGCAGGACAGACAGCTGCAAGCATAGAAAAGGCAACAAAAATCAGAAATCGTGACAGGAGAATTTTCCAGGACGGGATATTCATAACAGACAGACCAGCAGGAGGGTCCAGATAATGGCAAGGCAATTTCTTCGCGCAGAAACTCCAAGATGGCTTAGATTGGGCAAGAACAGAAGAAAGCTCAGGAAATGGAGACGCCCGAGGGGCAAATCAAACAAAATCAGGCTTGGCAGAGCAGGGCATCCTGTTGGCGTCTCGGTCGGATTCAAAACACCGAGAAAAGAGGCTGGACGGGTTCTCGGGCTGATTCCAAGACTTGTTCACAACATCAGGGAGCTGGAATCCCTCACAAAAGAGAACGCAGCAATACTTGCCCGCATCGGCGCGAAAAAGAAAATCGAGCTAATTAAGAGGGCTGATGAACTGAAAATAAAGGTATTGAATTTGGGAGGAAAGAAATAATGAAATTGGACAAGAAGAAAGCATTCATAGCAGGCGTTCTCGGAGTCGGAAAAGGCAGGTTGGTTCTGAACACTTCCAGACTGGCAGATATCAAGGAAGCAATGACCCGCCAGGATATTCACGATTTGTTAAACGACGGCGCGATTTTCATAAAAGAAATTCACGGGAGAGCCAAAGTTGAAGGAAGATTGAACAGAAGAAGAGCCGGAAGCAGGAAGAAATTCACAGAAAAAGGAAAGAAAGTATACATGAGGCTGACAAGAAAGCTGAGGTCTTACATTTCAGAGTTGAGGGACCAGGAAAAAATTTCAGACGAAGCATACAAAAAGATAAGGCAGGAGATAAGGGCGCATGCATTCAAGAGCAAGGTTCATCTTAAGGAAAGAATGGGGGGATTAAAATAA
>JALOQH010000015.1 GCA_025453475.1 archaeon
ATGGGCAAGGTCAAGATGTCAAAATCCATCGGAAATGTAATCTCCCCTGCAGAGATTATTGCCAAATACGGGCGGGATTACCTTAGATATTATTTTGCCAAGTTCTCGCGCGGCGAAGACTTCTCTTTCGAGGAGAAAGAAATCGGAGAGCTGCAGAAGATTGTTGCGATGATTCTCAATATAGACAGTTTTGTCAATCAGATACAACCGGCAAAGAGCAGGGAAAAAATGAAGATTGAAGACAAATGGATAGAATCAAAATTCAACAACCTTGTCGCAGAAGTTACAAAGAGCTACGATTCATACAAATTCCATGAATCTGTTTTGAAGCTGGAAAGCTTCCTTATAAGTGATTTGTCAAGAACATATATCCAGATGATAAGGGAGAGAAGCGATGAGGTATTTGATACGCTGAATCATATAAGGATGGGCGTGATAAAGATGTATGCGCCGGTTATGCCTCTCCTTGCGGAGACAATATGGCAGGAATTCAGAAAGAAAAATCTCGTGAAAGAAGAATCAATCCACTTATCGGACTGGCCAAAAGTTGAAACGAAAAAAATAAACAAAAAACTTGAAGAAGAATTTGAGAAAGTTCTTAAAATAATTGAGATGGGCATGGCTGCAAGAGACGAAGCTAAAGTTGGGTTGAGATGGCCTCTTGCCAAAATTGAGGTTTCTGCTGATTTTACACTGAATGAAGAGCTTGAGAGCATAATTGCGAGACAATTGAATGTTAAGAAAGTTCAATTTAAGAAAGGCAAGGAAATGAAGGTTAAACTTGACACTAAAATCACGCCAGAGCTTGAGGCAGAAGGATTTGCACGAGAGTTTGCGCGAAAGATACAATCTGAGAGAAAGAACGCGGGTTTGAAGAAAGGCGACATGATTAAGCTGAAAGTCAAAACTGACAAGAAAACGAAAGAAATGCTTGCCCGGAATATTCACTTCTTACTGGAGAGAACAAATTCAGATAAATTGGACTTTGTCGACGACAAAATGCCTGAAAAGTCGTTCAGCTTTGAGATTAAGGGCAAGCAGATAAGTGCCTTTTTTTCGTAATTTTCAAGAGACACACGAGCAAAAAGGTTTAAATAGTAGAAAGATTTAAAATGTTCAAGAGGGATTAAATAAAGAGGACAAAGATGATAATCAAGGAAGAATTTCTTAGCAGATTAAGGAAGATTTTTGACTTGAACCACTATGAGGCAAGGGTTTGTACCGCATTATTATCCAGAGGCGTGTCTACTGCGGGCGAATTAAGCAACATTTCTGATGTTCCAAGAAGCAGGACATACGATATTTTAGAGTCACTTGAGAAAAAAGGATTTATTGTAATGAAAATCGGCAAGCCAATCAAGTTTGTCGCATTAAAACCAGAGGAAGTTGTTGAGAGAGTCAAGAAAAACCTTATTGTCGGCGCTCACGAAAAGAGCAAAAGGCTTGAGCAATTGAAGGGCGATGAGGTTCTTGATGAGCTTAACTCGCTCTTCACAAATGGAGTCAAGTTTGTAGAGCCTTCGGACTTGTCTGGCAGTCTTCGCGGCAGACAGAATGTCTACAATCATCTTGATATGATGGTAAGGGGCGCTGAGAAGAGCATTGTTATCACAACAACTGCAGATGGATTGAACAGAAAGATGGAAGTTCTTATGCCTGTTTTTGAAAAGGCAAAAAAGAGGGGCGTTTCTATAAAGATTGCTGCTCCAATAACTTCTGAGAACTACAAGGTTGCTAAAGATTTATCAAAAGTTGCAGAAGTAAAGGATTTGAGCGGATTTGGGCTAAAGGGAAGATTTGTTGTGGTTGATTCTGAGCAGCTTTTATTCATGCTTTTGGATGACAAGACAGTTCATCCGAACTATGATGTTGGTGTCTGGTTGTCAACAGACTTCTTCGCAAAGTCAATTGAGCAGATGTTTGATGTTGCCTGGGGCAGTTTCACGCCTCTCGCAAAAGTAAAGGTCAAGTAATTTTCTATTCTATCACATAAAAGCTTATAATTCGAATTTTAATGAATTTTCTATGAATCTTGACGGACTTGCAGAATTTCTGATTAAGAAAGAGCAGGAAATAAAAGAAGAGCTTAAAGAAAGAACCAGAGCCTTATCGTTGCAGGACGTTACAAGGGAAATCAAACTTGAACCAAGGTCCTGCGATTATGAGGATTTTAAGGATGGAGATACCCTGCAGTTTAATGTAGGCAAGAATTACGGGCATCCTTGCGCTTTTTACCATGTCGAACTTTACAGAGAGGTGCTAGTTCTTGAGACATTTGGTCCCAGGAGAGTTATTGTTAGTTTTAGAGGCAAGAAAGTCGAGGATTTTTATAAAAAGCTGTCTGCAGCAATTATTAAGGCACAGGAAGAGGGCGCCCACAAACTGCCTTTTTGATAAAGTTTAAAGGGACACTATCTCTCCTATGGACATGTACATAGACATTCATGCGCACCTTGATTTTTTTGACGAGAAGAAGATAGCTTCTGCTGTTGAAAATGCAAAAAAGGCAGGTGTTGGGCTTATTGTTAATGCAGGAATATCCCCGGAGAGAACCAAGAAAACACTCGAGATAATGAAGAAATACCCGAACATTGTCAAAGGCTCGTTTGGAATTTATCCTGTTGAAATGCTTGATTTATCTCCAGAAGACGTGGATGAACAGTTTAAGCTCATTAGAAAATTACACGCAGAAGGCAAGGTTATTGCTATCGGAGAGGTTGGAATGGATATGAAAGAGGGGCGGGAGCTCGAGAAACAGAAGAGGAATTTTGAGAGATTCGTTGCTCTTGCTCTAGAGCTGGATTTGCCGATTGTTGTACACTCGAGAAAGGCAGAAGCTGAATGCATCGAAATTCTTGAGAAGTTAAAAGCGAAGAAAGTGGTTATGCACTGCTTTTCCGGGAAATCACTGCTTATTGAACGAGTTTCCAGGAATAAATGGTTCTTTTCTATTCCTGCAAACATAAAGTTCTCAGAGCATTTCCAGAAACTTGTGAAGAAAGTTGATATTTCCCAGCTATTGTGTGAGACAGACACGCCGTTTCTGCATCCGGACAAGTTAAAGGATAATGAGCCGGCGAATGTGGTTGAAAGCTACAAAAAGATTGCTGAAATAAAGGGAATTTCTCTCGGGGAGTGCGAGAAGATGATCGAGGAAAACTATAAAAGAGTATTTGAGTTGTAATAAGAATGAAAAAGTGGGTGTGGATTGGAATAATTGCGGCTGTTGTTTTGTTCATTGGAATCGGATTATTCTATGCTGAAAGAAGCAATATTTCCGGGCAGGCTGTAAGGGCAAGCAGTGCTGCGCTGCCGACAAAGCCTGTTGCGATAACTTACAGCAACATTGAGAACTACCTGTCCCAAACACCCATGGTGAAAGCAGTTCCGTCCAATGGCGTGATAATGCTGAAATTCTTCAATTTTGACAGAGGATACAGAGAATGGGAGAAATCATATGTCATAAAGACAGGAAGCGCGAAGGAAGGATTTGCAGCTGACCCGGATATTCTCCTGACATTGCATTCAAAATACCTACAAGAGATGAACACCAATAACTTCTGCAGCGTGATAAAGAAGGCGAATGCTGCTGGAGATTTGGGATTTGAGAGCCCATTATCCACATTAAAGCTCTCCTGGAAGTTCAGAAGCCTTTCCAGCTACAGAGATTGCTTCGGTTTTTAGGATATATTAAACCTTAAAAAAGGCAGAATTCTATTATATGCATGGATAAAAAGTGGTGGATTATCTCTGCGATAATTGTAGCAGCTATTGCAGTTGCTGTTGTTTTATCTGTAAATTATGGGGCCAAACAAGACGATAATACTAAGCCTGCCATAAGCAAAGGAGATGTGCCTGGGGATACAACTAATCTGGACTGCCAGCAAGACAGCGACTGTGTTCCCAATGCCTGCTGTCACCCCAAGGCTTGCACTAACAAAGAAAATGCTCCCGGATGCAGGGGAATAATGTGCACAATGAACTGCGAGCCAGAAACACTTGACTGCGGACAGGGCTCATGTAAATGTGAGAACAATCTTTGCGTAGCAAGATTCAACCAGTAAAATGAAAAAATATCTGCCAATATTGATTGTAGCAACGTTGCTAATTCTGTCAATAATAACAATAAGTGCGAAGGATGAGGGTTCTGGAAAATTAAAAATCGCCCAAGAAGTGACTGAAGAACTGCAAAAAGAAGGAAAGGCGCGGGTTATTGTTGTTATGAAGGATTCTGCAAACAGCAAATCTGGCAAAGAGAAGCGGGAACTATCAATACAAAACATCGGCGAAGAGAGAGTAAGGCACAAATTTGAGTCCATGAATGCGTTTTCAGCATCACTCACGGAGAAAGAGATTGAAAAACTGCAGAAGGATAATAATGTGGAAAGTGTTTATTACGACAGACCTGTAAGCATCTCTTTGCAGGAATCTGTTCCTTTGATAAATGCGACAAGAACGTGGAAATTGCAAAGCTCTGGATTAAACCTCACAGGAAAAGGGCAGACGATTTGCATTATTGACACCGGCGTTGATTACACGCATCCTGACTTGGGGAATTGCACACCTGCGCAGCAGACACAAACAGGGAATAATGAGAGCTATGTGCTCGAATCTGTGCATAACTATGCGGATAACTTTGACTATACCTGGAATATTACAAGACCAGGATTTACAAATATCTCTGTGCATTTCAGAAATATCAGCATGGAGTGCGTCTATGACTATCTCTATGTTCTGAACGGAGAGGGCAGGATTGTTGCGACTTATTCCTGTGGGGGTTATATTAATGGGACATGGAGCCCGACTGTTTCTGGAGATACAATCTACATCAGATTAAAGAGTGATGTGAGTGTAACTGATTATGGATTTTATATTGACTATGTGCTTAATGGGACAACCAACATGACATATGACTGGAGTAAATGCTCAAAAGTAATCGGAGGGTGGGACATGTATAATTACGATCCTGACCCTAGGGACGACCATGGGCATGGGACACATTGTGCTGGAATCGCTGCTGGAAATGGAACAATAAATGGGGTTGCTCCTGAAGCGAAGGTTATTGCATTGAAGGCGCTTGGTTCTGACGGGAACGGAGCGACTGGAGACATTGCTGCGGGAATAGAATGGTGCACAAACAACAGCGCAAGATACAACATTTCTGTTATCAGCATGAGTCTTGGCGGAGGATTAAACTCGACATATTGTGATACGAGCGATACAGTTAGCGCTGCTGCTATAAATGCAGCGACTGCGAAGAATATCTCCGTTGTTATCGCTGCTGGAAATGACGGGAGCACAACGCAGATATCCTACCCTGCATGCGTGCAGAATGCAATTCCTGTGGGGAGCATCCAGAAAAATGATGCAACAATAAATTATAACAGGAACGCTCTTGTCCAGCTGCTTGCTCCGGGAGTTAGCATAAATTCTACAAAGAGCGGCGGGGGATATATTCTGGAAAGCGGGACATCTATGGCAACGCCGCACGTTGCCGGGGCATTTGCCATCATTAATGAGTATCTTGCCCTGACTGGGCGAACAAAGACTCCGCAGGAGATTGAAAGCGTGCTAAATGCCACGGGAAAGAGGATATACGACTCTGCTAATGGGCTGAATTTCTCGAGAATAAATGTCTATGATGCGATTATCTCTTTGGACAATGTTCCTCCCAATATTAGTCTGATTTCTCCTGCAAGCGGCTTGTTGAATAGCTCGCAGAGCCTGAATTACACGTTCAGGTGCAATATCTCTGATATGAGTGTTAAGAACCTGACTTTGTTTGTCTGGAACTATTCGCAGGTTTACAATACGACATTTAGGGCTCTATCTGGAATAAATGGAACACTCGAAGCCAATATTACAAATCTTCAGGAGAATAGTTATGAATGGAATTGCCTTGGGTACGATGAGAAAGGAAATGCTGCATGGGCCTCTTCAAACTACACATTTGCGAATGATTTGACTCCACCATCTATTTTAATCATTTCACCAACGAATAGATTTTATAATAATCAAACTGTCCTGGTGAATCTAACTTCTTCTGGAGCAAACAATACTTGGTTCTTCAATGGAACTGCAAATGTGACTTATAGTGTACCAATTTATGTTACTTTCAATGGAACAAGCAATACATTAATTGTTTACGCGAACGATAGCGTTGGCAATCTAAACAGCACGAATGTGACATTTAGAATAGACACTACCTCTCCCAACGTTACCCTCATCTCTCCTGATGAAGGATATTCTGCAACAGGAACAACAACTGTTTCCTTCCAGTATAATGTCTCAGATAATCTGAATTTGACTTCCTGTGCATTGATTATGAATGGCGCGATTATTGCTTACAATTCCAGCAATGTTACAAATGGGACGAATGCCATATCAAGCAATATCGGGGTTGGAAGCTATACCTGGAGAATTAATTGCACAGATGAAGCTGGAAACATTGGAAACTCAAGTTCAAGAAGCATGACCATAAATGCCACTGATGACGGAGATGGCGGCGGTGGCGGTGGAGGGGGCGGCGGTGGCGGTGGTGGCGCATCAGTATTCAATGTAAACTCAATAATCCAGCCGCACACGCAGGATATGAAGAAAGGCGACAAAATAAAGTTCAGAATAACCAACGTCAGCCATAGCATTACTCTTGACACGCTGGGCGATGGTTTCGCAGCAATAACAATCAGAAGCAATGAAAAAAAACTAACTCTTAGGGTTGGTGAAGAAGTAAAATTGAACTTAAGCTCGGCAGATTATTATGACCTTGCTGTAAAGCTTGAAAGCATTGCAAACAAGACAGCAGAAATAACAATACGGGAGATTGACGAGCTGATAAAGAACGTTGAGATTAAAACAACAGAGGGTGGAGCAGAGAAAGAATATCCCCTGCAAGATGGCTTTGAGAAGAACACAACTGCAACAGCAGATGCAGAAGAAGATGGCTCCAAAACTGCAGTTATAATAAGCTTAATTATCACTCTCGCAATATTCATGGTTATTGGCATTGTTCTGCTTCTGAGAAAGTACTGGCACCATAAAGGACTTTAAAATTATTTTTGATTTGCTCTAGAATTATTCTCGACTCATTCTTGTCTTGGGGCTTCTCGTTTGCGAACTGCGAGCCCCAATCCTACGATGAGCGAGAATGTGGGTGCTAGGATTCGAACCTAGGTAAGCACTAAGCTAACAGCTCTTGAGGCTGTCCCATTTAACCACTCTGGCACACCCACGTAAAACTAGTAAATATGAAGGAGTTTTAAAGGTTATTATGAACAGAGCTATCGGAAATCATAATGTTTATAAAGCTGTAATATTCGGTATTTTTGAAGACGGTCATAGCAGCCAGGAAACGCCCGTTCCCTTTCCGAACACGGAAGCTAAGCTGGTTGCGTCGGAAACTAGTCTCCCACCAGAGGCGAAACTTCGATGCTGTCTTCGTTTATTTTTAAGACATTATAATTATATACTGCAATAAGGTCAGTTATGTATGAAAAAAGAGATGGACAAGACAGAAGCGAAAGAAAGAATAGAAAGATTCTTCCAGAGAGATGATTTTAAGCCGGATGAATTAAAGAAAGTTATCCGGATTGCAATGAAGTTTAAGATAAAGCTTGGAAGCAAGAGAAAACTCTTCTGCAAAAAATGCCTGAACAAACTGGCTGGACGATTATCAATATCAAAGACGCATAAAACAATTGAGTGTGCTTCCTGCGGATTTAGAAATAAGGTGAGGATAGCATAATGGAATTATCTGCTCTCGGCTCAGGCTCTTCAGGAAATTGCTTCTTCGTGCAGAATAACAAGGAAGCTGTGCTTGTTGATGCAGGATTAACTGCGAAGCAGATAATATCCCGCATGGGTGCGATTGGCAAGAGTTCTGGCTCGATAAAGGGAATTTTGATAACGCATGAGCATGCAGACCACATAAGAGGAGCTGATGTGCTTGCAAGACAGCTGAATATCCCCATTTTTGCAACAAAGAAGACTATTCAGAGCTCGTTTCTATGCTCAGACAGTGATTTGATAACCCCCATAAAGAATGACGAAATTTTAAAAATCGCAGGCATTGAAATCCGGACTTTTTCCAAATCACACAAGGCTGCTGACCCTGTCTCATTCAGCATGAGAAACGGCAAGACACTTTCCATAATTACTGATGCGGGATTTGCGTGCGAGAATATAATCTCTGCTGTTTCTGAATCTGACTTTCTCTGCATAGAATCAAACCACGATGAAAACATGCTGATTGACGGGCCCTATCCTTATTTCCTTAAGCAGTGGGTAAAGGGAGATACAGGGCATCTCTCAAATAAGCAATCTGCGCTATGCGTTCTTGAACATGCCAAATCCGGGTTAAGCAATGTTGTGCTCTCCCACCTAAGCCAGACAAATAATACGCCGGACATTGCATTAAAGACATTTAAATCATTGATAAAAGAGCGAAGGGATTTAAAGCCAAAAATAAGCTATTCTGACAGGAATATTCCAACGAAGTTATTTAAGATTTGAGAAAGTTTATCTGGGATTTCAGGACTTCTTAAACTTGGCTATCTCTGTTATCATGCCTGCATGCCCAAGGAACGCTGCCCTGCAGCAGTATCTCTCTACTCCAAGCTCGTCAAGAACTTTCTTCGGCTCCTCGCCAGAATCAACGCGCTTCTTGTATTCTTCCCAGAGATGCGCAATAGGTTTTCCGCATCCAAAACATCTTATTGGGATTATCATATTAATAATGCCGAAAACGAGTTTTTAAAACTTGCTGTCAGTGTATATTCTATTATACAAGCGATAACTTATTAAGGTTATAAGCTCAAACTTAATTATGGCTGAAAAAAAGAGTTCTGAGAAGAAAGAGAAGCACACTCACCTTATCAGATTGAGAAATGTGGCAAAATACTACCAAATGGGCGAGGAGATTGTCAGGGCAGTTGACGGCATAAATATTGAGGTCCGCCCAGGAGAATTTGTCGCAATAATGGGACCTTCAGGAAGCGGGAAATCAACAACAATGAACCTCGTTGGCTCGCTGGACTTGGCCACGCAGGGAGACATTTTCCTTGACGGGCTCGATATAGAGGAGCTTCATGAATCAGATTTGGCGCAGGTCCGGGGGATGATGTTCCAGGATATTGATTCAGAGGTAAGGGAAGCCCGTGCAGAGCAATTGCTCAAAATGGTTGGCTTGGAAGAAAGAATGGACCATCATCCGAATCAGCTCTCTGGCGGAGAGCAGCAGAGAGTTGCAATAGCACGTTCGCTGGCAAACAATCCCGAAATTATTCTTGCAGACGAACCTACGGGGAATCTTGACACAAAAACCGGCGAGATAGTCCTGCACTATCTTGATAAGCTGAACAAAGAGGGCAAGACAATAATTATGGTCACTCATGACCCCCGCCTTGCTGAGGAGCATGCGCAGGTGATTTTTCATATTAAAGACGGGAAACTGGAGAAAGTCACAAAAAAAATAAAAGGAAGATGGGTTGTCATTGATCGCGGCACCCATAACTGAAAATGCTAAAAGACTATTTCCTGATGGCTCTGGGCAACCTCAAGCACAGAGGCATCCGCTCGTGGCTTACAATGCTTGGGATTTTCATAGGAATTGCAGCAGTGGTCTCGCTGATTTCTCTTGGAAACGGACTTGAAAGCGCAGTAACGGGGCAGTTTGCATCTCTCTCTGCAGACACGCTTATGATTACAAATGCGGAGACAGGTTTTGGCCCGCCAGGAAGCACTGCAGTAAGAAAATTGAATGACCATGACGTAGACATTGTTAAATCTGTTCCAGGTCTCGAAATGGTCATACCCCGACTGATAAGAAGCGTGAGAGTTGAATATAATGATATTGTAAAATTCAAGTATGCTGCAAGCATGCCGGAAGATTCAGAGCAGATTGCATATATTTACAGAACAATGGGCTTTGACGTCGAAGAGGGCAGGCTTCTGAAGCCATCTGACCGGGGAAAGATATTGATAGGCTCAAATTTTGTGACAGAAAAGGATTTTGACAAGGATGTAATACTTGGCTCAAAGATAAAGGTGCAGAATAAGTCTTTTGAGGTGATTGGAATTCTTAAAGAGTCTGGAACAATGCAGATAAACCTGGCAGGCATGATAATGGAATCTGACTTAAAGGCAGCTCTTGACATAGGTGACGAGCAGGACATAATAATTGCGCGGGTTTCTGACAAGAACCGCATTGAAGAGATTGCGGAGCTGATAAAGAAGAAAATGCGCCGGGACAGGGATGAGAAAGCAGGAGAAGAAGACTTTTCTGTGCAGACTCCAATCCAGGCTCTTCAAAGCGTGAACCTTATACTAAACATAATAAACTTCATTGTTGCGGGCATAGCTGCAATTTCTCTTCTTGTTGGCGGAGTTGGAATTGCAAACACGATGTACACTTCTGTTCTTGAAAGAAGAAAAGATATCGGGGTCATGAAAGCTGTCGGAGCAAGAAATTCAGACATCCTGAAGATATTTATTGTTGAATCAGGAATGCTTGGACTTGCGGGGGGCGTTGTCGGAGCGATATTGGGGCTCGGATTTGCATTTCTTGTCTCGTTTATAGCAAATTCTGCGCTTAATCAGCAGATTCTTGCAGTGTCAGTTTCATATCCTCTTCTATTTCTTGCAATATCTTTCTCGTTCATTGTGGGGGTAATTGCAGGGCTATCTCCGGCATTCCAGGCATCAAACACCCGGCCTGTGGAGGCACTGCGCACATGATGAAAGAATATTTTTATCTTGCACTGAAAAACCTCAAGAGAAGACAGCTCCGCTCATGGCTTACAATGATAGGAATATTTGTCTCTATAGCAATTCTTTTCACTATTGTCAGCCTTTCTCTTGGGCTTCAGGCAGCTGTTGAAGAGCAATTCAGGCTGCTTGGAACAGATAAATTCTTTGTCTATCCAATGCTTGCAGCTGGTCTGCCTGGGGAAGGCAATCCCATTGAGATGACAATAGACGACGTGGATGCAATCTCGAGGGTTAGCGGTGTCAAATATGTAACTTACATGAATCTCGGCAATGGCGAGATAAAATTCAACAATAAGGCAAGATATTATTTTGTGATTGGCATGCCGCTCGACGAGCCGGATGGATACAAGATAATCTACGAATCAGCCCTGCTTAGCATAGATAAGGGGAAATTCCTCTCAAAGGGAGACAGGGGCGTGGTAATGATGGGATGGGATTATGGGAATTCTGACTTGATGGGCAAGCCGATAAAAGTCGGAGATACGGTTGAAATAAACGGGGCTCCGCTGAAAGTTAGAGGCATAGTCGGCAGAGTAGGAAATCCCTCTGATGACAGACAGGTATACATCTCCATAGATGATTTCAAGGAGATATTTGACTCTGGAGACAGAGCAGATACCATGGTTGCGCAGATTCAACCAGGCACCAACCTTACGGAAGTTGCTAAAAAGGTAGAAAAGAAACTTAGAGATTTCAGGGATCAGACAGAAAAGACACAGGATTTCTCGGTTATAACGCCTGAAGAATATATGAGAACATTCGGGGATATCCTGAATATAATCATGGCTTTCCTTATAGGGGTTGCTGCGATTTCCCTTGTAGTAGGAGCAATTGGGATTGCGAACACAATGTACACTGCGGTTCTGGAGCGTTACAGAGAAATCGGAGTTATGAAAGCTGTCGGAGCAAGAAACTCGGATATTCTTAAGATATTTCTGATAGAGTCCGGGCTTCTGGGCCTGGTCGGAGGCATCGGAGGAGTTATCCTGGGTTTTGCGATAAGCAAGAGTGTAGAGTATGTGGTTGTTAACCAGTTAAACACGACACTTCTTCAGGTAGTGTTTCCACCTTACCTGATTGCAGGATGCCTGCTGTTTGCATTTCTTGCGGGTGCGGTCTCAGGCACATTCCCGGCATGGCAGGCTTCGCAGATAAAGCCTGTTCAGGCATTAAGATACGAGTGAGAATTATCTTTTCAGAAGCGCGAGCTTGTTATTCTTTGCCTTTCTGCGTTGTCTCCAATCCCAGAGGATTTTGAGGATAAAAACAATGAGCAGAACCCAGAAGAAGTAAAAGAATTTATCCTTTGCCTCTTTTACTGTTCCGTTCTCAATGAAATTGCTCGTGAAATAAACTGTTTTTTCGACTGTTCTTCTCACATCATTCTGGTCATTGTAAGAGAGTTTTACATTAATCTCCCCTGCGCTTGGAACTCCCTCGACTGTTGCGGTTGTATCGTCGTTTGAATCAAGGCTTCCGATGATTGTCTGGCTTGCCCCTTTCAGCTTAAGATTTGCCTGCTCTGGCACCTCCAGTGTCAGAGAATCAGCGTCATACTTCCCAACATTGATTATCCCGAAGGTAACTGTGGTTCTTGCAGCTTCATAATCCTGTATTGAAACATCGAAGTCTGTTTTCGGCTCTTCTACGTTTATATACAGATCATCTTTTGTGAGGGCTGCAGAGCCTGTGCCTTCAAAACCATATTCCACTTTAATTTTGTTATCACCATCGAGCGCGTTCCTGTCAACGCGGAGATTATATCCTTTCAAGAGAAAGGAAGAGTAACCTGATAAGAAAGTATTGCTTGCTACAACAAGTCTTTCATTGCTGTCGTCAACTGAAAATGGGTATGTTGGAAGAACATTAAAATAAACTGTCCCACATTCAGGATTTTCTGTGCCGTTAATCTGGAAGACTACCTTGACATATTCTCCTGGGACAGCCGGATACGGGTCCTGATTCAGGATGCTGATGGTTAAATCGCATGCAGCCCCGCTTGCAAACACAGGCAGGACTAAAATTGCGAATAATCCGAAGATTAACAGCTCTTTTTTCATATAACCTGAAGGTTTTTGCAATTTAAAAAACTTTGTTAATATGCTGTCTTCACCATAAAAATCTTTAAATAGTATCGGGCACAGTAAAGAAAATAAAAAAGAGATAAAATGACGAAGAAATGCATTTACTGCAAGTGTGAAATTGACGCGAATTCCGTTGTGGACGTGTGCGCACGCTGCGGGCACGCTGTCTGGGGAGAGAAGATGTTTAAAGCAATAATCGAAAATATGGAAGGCGCAAGAAAAACAGGCTCCCTCGACCAGGGTTCTGTCTCAACGGGTCCGAGTTTCAGGGCTGCGGACAAACTCCGATAATAACCTCAAAGGAAGGTTTTTAAATCACTTATTTTACCTATTCTTATGTTAAAATACAAAACAATGCGGGCAAAGGGAAAGATATCTCTAAGCAGATACTTCCAGAAATTCAAGGCAGGCGACTTAGTAACAGTAATACGCGAGCTTGCAATCCCTCTTGATTATCCAAAGAAACTGCAGGGAAGAACAGGCAGGATAATTGACAAGAGGGGCGCGTCATATCATGTTGAAATAAAGGACCTGAACAAGCCGAAAAGATACTTAATTAAACCCGTACATCTCATGAAAATAGAACCAGCAAAATGATAATCTCAAAGAAACCAGTAACAATGGCAGAAGCAGCCTCCTTAGCTGGAGACAGCAAAGACGAGGAGAAGAAGCCTGTTCACGGGTATTTCAAGAAGTTCACAAACCTTTCAAAGAAAGATGCGGACAAACTTGTCGATGAAATCAGGGCAATTAATAATCCCAAGCTTAAGGAAGAGAACCTCATGAAAATTGCGGATTTCCTTCCAAGAGACAATGAGGATTTAAGCAAAATTTTGAATGAGGTTGGCTTGTCAGAAGCTGAGTCTAATTCTATTCTTGAGATAGTCAAGAAATATTAAAAATGGCAGAGAAAGAAGATTATGCAATAATTTTAGACTACTTGCCTTACGGCTATCCGCTTGGAGGCAGAATGATGCCTGTAGCACAGGCTATCGGAGAGAAAACTCTGGCGCTTTTGGAGCTGATTCCAAGAAAAGGGATGACTCTCGAAACAAAGGAAAAGGTTTATATAGGGCCGGAGAAGAGAGATAAGATATACTATATCTCTGGGAGATTGCCCAAAGATAAGATAACAGAGACTGCAAAGATCCAACTACAAGAGTTCGTTGACAAGATAGTTGCGGAGCAGGAGAAGAAATTCGTAGATTTCTTTAACAATGCTCAGGCAATTAACACAAGACTTCATCAACTCGAACTCCTGCCCGGATTCGGACAAAAACACATGCAGGAAGTACTGAAAGCTCGTGAGGAAAAACCTTTTGAGTCCTTTGAGGACATCAGGAAGAGGGTTCCAAACCTACCTGACCCGAAGAAGGCAATAGAGAAGAGGATTCTATCAGAGCTTTTGGAGAAACAGAGATTCAATCTGTTCGCGCATTAACTTAAAATGGCAGAAGAGAAAAAGGAACAAAAACCAAAGACAGAGAAGGGCGAAAAGCCAAGGACAGAGAAAAAGAAGCCTGAGCTTTCAGGAAGAGAGAAAGAACTTGCTTCTGAAGTTCTCGTAAGAATTTTCGGATATGACATCCCTGGCTCAAGAAATCTTTACACCGGACTGACAAGAATAAAGGGCATATCCTGGGCGATATCAAATGCAATCTGCCTGAAATTAAAATTCCCAAGAAGCAAGAAAATCGGAGAGCTTACAAAACCAGAGATTGCCAAGATAGAAGAATTTTTGGAAAACTGATTTGGATATGAAGCGTGATTTCGATATAAAGAAGTTGAGAGAGATAAAGTCATACAGAGGAATAAGGCACGCGCTTAAGCAGCCTGTAAGAGGGCAGAGAACAAGGTCGCACTTCAGAAAGAAAGGAAGAGCAATGGGGGTTAAGAAGAAATGATCCGCAAAAAGAAAAGATATTCGCGTCCGAAAAAGGCCTTTGAGGCATCAAGAATTGCAGAAGAGAATAAGCTGATGAAGAGATATGCTCTCAAGAACAAGAAAGAAATCTGGAAAACAATTGCGAAGGTAAGATATTTCAGAAAGAGAGCCATGGCGCTTGCGAAATCAACATTTGAAGAGCAGCAGGTCTTGTTCAGAAAACTGCAGAATCTTGGCCTGAAAGTTGAATCGACTGCAGATGTTCTTGCACTTAAGCCAGAAGACCTCTTCGAGAGAAGACTTCCAACAATTGTTTACAAGAAGGGATTTGCAAAGACTCCGCAGGAAGCAAGACAGATGGTAACACATAAGAGAGTTATCCTTGAAGGCAAAGTTGTTGATGTTCCAAGCTATCTGATTTCAATTTCTGAAGAAGC
>JALOQH010000016.1 GCA_025453475.1 archaeon
GTCAGAGATATTTGCTCTAAGATAGACAGAAGCACCATAATCTATTTTTCCATTCTGGGGCGATATCTTTATAGACTGCGCGGTTGGAGTGACATTCTCATCAACTTCGTGATAGAAATAATTGTTAAGCGATGTCTTTGCTCCGTACTCCTCGGCATAAGTCAGTTCATATGTTGAAGAAGCAAACGGCGTTATTGAAGTTACTAGGAATGAGAAAGTATAGCCGGATGGCAGATTTGCATGGTTAGAATCAAGCCTGAATCCATTTGCTGTTTCTGTTATTGTGAAATTATCTGCATTCGCTCCGGCAAGATGCGCACTCGCAGTATTGAACTTCGTCTTATTAAACTGCCTTGCAGCTGTTCCAAGAGTCCATTGCGCATTTGTTGATGCTCCTGTCTTCCTGAAGGTGATATTGTATTCATATCCATTCTTTATCTGTTTGGTATACGCAAGAATATACGCATCAGTTACAGAGTTTATGCTTGTAACTCCGAGCCAGACCGGCAGTGTTATAGGGCTTGTTCCGGAAATAGTAGACAAATTGCACGGGGTGTTGCAGCCTGCGTCATAGCAGTCAGCATATCCGTCAGCATCATTGTCAAACCCATCAGAACAGTCGCCATTTGTTGCTTCAGATGCCCTGCAGTAAACCTGAATGTCATTTATTTTCCCGCCTGCCCTGTTGGAGCAGCTGCTGTCGCTGCAGTCAGTCTGGCTGTCAGCATCATTGTCCAGTCCATCATCGCACTGCGTCTCTGCACTCTCGCATGTTGCTCCTGTGCTGTCTCCAACCATCCCAAGGCATGTGGAATCCTCGCAGTCAGGATATGCTGTTGGCATGTCATAATCATCATCAAGCCCGTTCGCGCACGAGTTCCAGCTTACATTTTCTGTTTCATAGCACGGTCCTGCGCACATGCCAAACTGCTTGTTGCAGTCAGGGTCTCTGCAGTCTGTTCCGCCTGTCGGCCATCCCCACCCATTATCTGCATCATCATCAAGGCTGTTTGAGCAGAACATTCCAGGGTTCGCAAGCAGCATGAAGAATGAATCGCTTGAATTATATTCATAAAGAAGGCATGTTCTGCTGGTGTCAGGGTCAATCGCACCAAGGCAGTCAGAGTCAACGCAGTCAATGCCTCCGGAATTATCTATTTCCCATGCTCCGGCAGAACCATTCCAGTAATATCTGTCCATGTCATTGTCAATTCCATCAAAGCACCAGCTGGCATTAGAACTCTCAGATGCAGGAACTTCCGCATCGCCCTGGCAGTCATAATCCTCAAAGTCCGAATTAGCGGCAAGTGATAAGTTAAAGGTGTAAAGATATGCGTTGGCTGTCCAGTTAGGGCTTGGGCGCATAGCAGCAGGCGCATTAGTATCATAATCATTGTCAAATCCGTCGTTGCATGTAATCTCCCTCGCAAGCTCGCATCTCTTCATGCTCCCCGAGACATTCATCATTGTAAGATTGCATTCCTCGTCGGGATTATAGCTTGTCCATCTGCAGTCAATTCCGGCGCCCCACGTGTTATTCGCGGTTCCAGTATACAAACCATTCACAATCACTGCATCCCAGTCATTGTCAATGTTATCCCTGCATGCATCTCCTGTTTCAATTGACGCATTTGTTGCCCTGCAATAGCCAGAGCAGTCATATTCTGCATTCGCAACACTTGGCATAGCGGTTGCTCCTGCAACGCTTGTCAATTCGCAGTCTTTCAACTGCAGTTCATCATTGTCAAATGCATCAGAGCAGTTTCTTTCATATCCCCATGTGCAAATCTGTCCAAGCGGTCCGCCAATCTGGTTGTTGCAGTCTCCGTCCTCGCAGTCAATCAGGTTAGACGTGTATCCTGAAGTATATTTTGTTCCGTTGTTTCCGACTTTGTTTGCAGCATCAGATTCTGTATTTGTGTAGTCCCAGTCATTGTTTATCCCGTCATTGCAGATTAATTCAACAGCAGGGCATGCAGCATCTATGTGGAAGCAGTTTGCATCATGGCAGTCAGTATAATCTGAGCTGTTAGCATAATCGTAATCATTGTCAAACTCGTCTGTGCAGTTGAGCTCTCTTCCGTAATTGCAGTATCCTGTTTTTCCTGCTCCGAATTCATTTGTCTGGCTTGAGCTTCCAGCAGAGCCATTGCAGTCCCTGTCAAAGCAGTCATAACTGTATGTCCACGCTCCCCCTGCGCTGATATAATCAAAATCATTGTTAACTCCATCTCCGCATACGCTCCCGTCTGTTGTCAAAGCTGTTGTCTGATTCTCGTTCGAGTTATACAGCCCATTTGTTGTGTTGAATAACGCATCAAAGTATGATGGTGCGCCCTGGTTTGTGTCTGTCCCGTATGCAATGACTAATTTCAGGGTTCTGTTGTCATTGCCTATTCCGCCGGTGAAAGAGACATTGAATGCAAAATCAAGAGTTCCTGTAAACGCAGTAAATCTGTAATACGCAACACTCCATGTGCCATCAACTTGCTGTGTTGCAGTCAGTGTTCCTGCGCCCGTGTTATACCCGTAAACACTTGTCTTTGCAGCGTCAACATAAGTTAGATTGTATATTGTGAATGAGAAGGTCTTGCTTGTAAGTGCCTGTGTAACTCTTAGTTTGAAAGAACCACCAGATGTGTTTGTATATCTGGTGTATGCAACCGGAGTGTTGTATCCTGCAAAACTCGCAGTGAATGTTGTGTATCCATTGGGATCATCTGTGTCAGCAGAATATCCAAGGAAATAGCTAAGAGGGTCGCATGTGGGGAAATATATGCCCTTGCAGTAATCATTCGAGCAGTTTACTCCGTGGTTGTTGAAGCATGAAACCTCAACAGGATTGCCGTTTCTCATCTGCAGTGCAAACAAGGTATCTTCAGAGAACTCGCATGATGCGCTGTTGTCAAAATAAACTCCGGGAGTCCCTTCGCAGGTTACAGCCCTTGTTACTTCATCATCTGTCCAGTAAGAATCATCGTGCGTGTAGATTCTCCCCTTGTGCGTTTCGTTGAAAAGCACACTGCCGCTTATGTTCACGATTGAGCAGTTCTTTAATATCCACGGAATATACCCGACTTCAGCGTCGTTTATGATTGAATCGCTTGCCTGGACAGTATAATTCAATGAGAAGTTCTCATACCTTGCATTGACCCCGGTCCGGCTTATCTGGAGAATATGCCCGTTTGCCTTCCTGATATCACACCTTAGCATGTTGCTGGAACTTAGATTCAATCCTACAAATCTTACGCTGAATGTGCTGACATGCGTCCCTGAGAGAGAAGCATTATACGGCTCAAAAACACCTTCTGGCGGAATAATCTCGCTCCATCCGTTTTCTCCGACAGCAGATTCAAGAACAGTAAGTGAGATATTTCCCTGGGAAGTTGCATACCCTGAAACAGGCGCATGAGCAGCATTCCACATGATAAGCGCTGCAGCAAGAGAGATTACAGAGATAACAAGCAATATAATTGAGATAATCAGCCTCTTTCTCATCCCTCTTAAATGAAAAACTCAATTAAATACCTTACTGTTGGCTTAAACGCCCTATTTAGCCGCTAAAAGCCGGAATTTCACGCGTCCTTCATAATATCCAAGCTCTGTTTCTGGCGTTGTAACCACGCTCAGGGATATTGTTTTTGCCTGTCTGCTCTCAATCTCCACATCTTCAAGCCTCAGCAGCGGCGCAATTGTCCCTTCTGCGCTCATTTTCAGGACAACCGGGAAGTCATAGCTATTCGTGAAGTTGATGAATCTTGTGGATGCCCCTGGAAGCTCTAATTTCCCAAATGTTAAATCCTGGCTGCCCTTGTTCAACTCAAATGCCCCGCCTTCATCTGTGATAGTTACATTTGCAAAAACATCCCACTTCTCAAGAGCCCAGACATTCAGCAGAGACATAATCAGAAGCAAAGCCACAACAACCAGCAGAAAGATTGATGCGCCAAGCAGTATCTTATATCCTTTTTTCATCTTATTTCCTTCTTGATTTCTTTCTCTTTCCAAGTTTAAAAATCTCTCTGATTACGATAATCAGCGCAGCAAGAACAATTAATCCTGCAAGGCTCAATCCGGTTATCTTAAGAGGCTTGACCCAGACAGCTGGCTTATCCCTTACTTTCAATGTTCCTTCAACAGTTGTGCTCTTGCCGAGATAGACCGCAGCTATCTCTGTCCTGTAATCCCCGCTCAATGCATTAGTGTCTATATACTGCTCCAGCCTTTTTGATTCCCATGCTTTCAAATCCGCAGAAGGTGTCCTGAAAGTCATGCCTCCTGTTTCATTTGTCAGCCTGACTTCAGCATAAACTTCTTTTACGTCGCTGTTCCACCCGCTTTTTACATCAACACCAAACTTCTGCAGTCCGTCCCTGTATAATTGTTTTGTGAAGTTGGTGACATTAACAAACAAGCTTCCAATCCTGAATGTTCTGTTTATCTCATAGGTCTCCCAATAATCTTTGTCGCCATAAGTTATTACTGCATCTGCAATGTAATTGTCAGGCATCATCCCTGTTGTGTCAAGCCTCTTGCCAAAGTCCTGCTCCTGCCCGCTCGCAAGCTGCACTTCAGGGAAATTAACTGCAGTTACCTTCTGCATATTGCTGTTAAGGATATTGACCACTGGAAGAATAGTTATCTCTTCCTTGCCCCTGTTGTAGACTTTGAGCTCAACAGGCATCTGTTCATTCACATTAGCATCCCTCACACTTAACTCCCCCTCAATATATTTGCCCGGATAAGGTACATAGAGATAGATAACTGCCCGGATAATTATCGCTGTGCCAATCGTTCCAAGTCCAGATGGCTGTTCTCTCGCAGCAATATAAATTGTATTTTTTCCTACCGTATCAATATTTGCAGGCAGATTGACTGCTATCTTGAATGTTCCTCCGCCAACAAGATTCTGCTTGTTGAACGTGACATATTGCGCCAAATCTCCCTGCGCATACATGTCAATCATCTTTTCAGGATTATCTGAGTAAACAGTATATTCAATCGAAATTCTTTCATTCGGGACAAAATTATATCTTGTTATTGCAGGGCTTATTCCAAGAGATGCACTAACTGCATTTAAGCTGATTAACGTAGCAAATACCAAACCCAAGAGGATTACAGTGCTCTTTTTCATTTTAGAATTACAATTATCTTCCTTTTATATCTTTTCTTTAAAAATATTAGAACTAAAAAATAAATGGGAAAAATAAAAATAAAAAGTTCCCGTTTTAAACTGCTGTTCCAGTGGCCGTTATGGTGTCTACTAGATAACCCTTAAGAGAGTTATAAGGCACTTTCAGTTTGATATCAATTCTTACTGCGTCGCTTGCATCATTGTAAAGCAAGTAATCACAGATATTTGTATCAGATGTGGTTGTTCCAGAATATACATCAAGTGTAAATCCGGCATCAGCTACGCAGCTGTCTACATCAGAATTGGACACATTCCACTCGTAAGCTGGGTCTGTTCCGCCTATGAAATCAGCAGCACTCTTTCCAACTTTTAAGTCAAGAGTTACATTGACGTTACCGATGTTTTCAAGGGTAAGTCCGCTTGTTTCAGGCGTCCAAGAACCATTACCGACAGTTCCTTGTGCCGTATCTAGAATTGCATAAAGCATTCCGGTGTCAACAGATCCATTGCCCCACATTATTACATTATCTGTAAAGTTGATGTTGGCAACTAAATCTACAGTTAGATTTGCTGTACCTGTGCTTGTTGCAAAACCGACAATCTTTGGACCCTGTCCTGCGAGAGAGTAGTAAGAGAACCCTGCTGCGGCCAGCGACGCAATAACTGCCAATACGGCAACTGCTAAAACTAAATTGTCCTCTGCCATTTTTTATTTACCTCCCTCAACATAAAGTCCAACGGATGATCCATCGTAATTCTTAGCCTGCGGTCCGCCTTCTACGAAAAGGTTTACGCTTGCCCGATCGTCGCCTTTGTCTTTCTTGTAGATAGTTACGTTGCTGTTATTTCCAGTAAGCATATTCAATGCAACTGTAGCAACAGAAAGAACTATTACAAAAATCAAAACAGTCACAATCACGCTTTTCACTTCCATTTGTTTACCTCCTTTTAGTAATTTATGTTGATAAGAATTAAGAGTAAAAACTTGTTTATAAATATTGCTGTTATTCTGGAGTGAATGGCTGTTATTATTTCAAAGAAACAACAAACACATTGTCGGTTTTAGACAATCTTCAGGTCAAATCCGAACGTGTCCTTGACAATCTGATGCAGTTCTTCAAGCCTCTTCTTGTTCCTTCCGATTAGGGAAGCCTTGCTTGCCATGCCTGCATTGATTACAATTCCGCCGTCTTTCATCTCAAGCGACTTGAATTTTACAGGCGCTACGATATCTCTTACAAATCTTTCCGCATCAAGCATTCCCTCTGATTCAGCCACAATCCTGATTCTTTTTCCAAGCTGCTCCTGCAGAGCCCTTATGTTCTCTGCGCCTGCTCCGATTGCCTGCGGCACCATTCTCCTCGGGACAGCAAAGATTATGCTGTTATTATATAGGAAGCAGTTCCTGGTCTTGACTCTTGAAATCCTGTCAAGCAGGTTTATGTACCTGATTATCTGCATGTTTAGTGTTGTCATTTTGTTATCTCCGGTTTTCTCTTCGTGTTATCTATTCCTTTTTCTTTTCCAGCTCTTTGTTTACAAGAGGGCCTGTTATCTCTACAAGCAATCCTGGGAGTCCTGTTCCGACAGGAATCACCTGATTCAGAAGAATATTCTCAATCACAGAATTAAGCTCATCGCGCCCGCCCTGGATAGTTGCATTGATGAACTGCTTGTCCGGTGTCTCGAAAGTCGCTCTTGCAAGTATGCTTGCCTTGTCAGAAATAATGCCCATTCTTGTAACTCCCTTGATAATCCCGGAGGTGCTCATCGCATCAGCCACAAGTTTAAGGTGCCTCTCGTTGATATCAAGACCCTGGTTCTCTATAACCTTCTTGATTTCATTAATTATTGCCTGTCTCGCAGCTTCTACCCCCAAAACCAGATAAACGTCGTAAATGTCGTTCGAAGAGGTTTTGTCCTTCTCAACTCCTTTGACTTCAAACACTTCCTGAAGATTCGAGCCAGCTGTTAAAATCACGAAGTCCTTGCCTCTGTTTGCAATAACCACCTGTGAAATATCCTTGATTCCTGAGATTATTGTCTCCTTCAGTTTTTCCTTGAGCTTGTACATTGCCTTGAAGTCCATGTCGCTTGCATTTATGCTTATCTTCATGTCATTTCCTTTGGCGTGGAATCCTTTTTCATTCAGTCTTTCAACAATTTTCTGCGCCCCGGCATGCACCATCTTCAACGCCTTTGAATCAAGAAGAATCTCAATTCTCTTGCTTGCGAAATCAATCTTTATCTCGGATAATATCTCGCGCAGCTTTACTTCCTTTATCTTTTCTGCGATTGTTTTCGCGTCTTTTTCATTATTGTGCTCTTTATCAAGGCAGATTTCCATTGAAGGAGTCGAAGGTTTCTTTCTTGCATCCAGAATTTCGATTAATCTCGGCAGACCCAAGCTGATCTGCATCTGCGCAACTCCTGCATAGTGGAATACGTTAAGGACCATCTGCGTTGAAGCTTCTCCGAACGACTGCGCTGTCACAACTCCGACAGCCTCTCCAGGAGCGATTTTATTGTCTTTCAGATGAAGTCTCGAAACATCTTTTCCGTCATCGCCGTAGATGAACTGCATTATATTTTCTGACGCGTCTCTCACTGTTCCATCATACTCGACTTTCAGGTCCTGCAATGCCGAGACCAGTCTTCTGTACAGATAACCTGATTTTGGAGTTCTGAGCGCAGTGTCCATAAGGCTGTCTCTCCCGGTTATTGCCCCAAAGAAGAACTCGCTCGGCTTCAATCCCTTTATGAAAGATGAGCGGATAAATCCTCTCGCATCTGGCCCCAAATCCTCTGGCTTGAAGAATGAAAGTGTTCTGTTTGTGTACCCGAAGTTAATTCTCTTGTTCCATAGTGTCTGCTGTCCGACAGAGCATGCAATTTGAGTAACATTAAGCATGCTTCCGCCTGCGCCCGCATTTATCATCTGGCTCATGTTTGCATCTGCAGGGAAGTTTGCTTTTACAACAGTTCCTATCTCTGTTCTCACTTCGTTCAGAATCTGCAGCATCTTTGTCTCTCTTGTCTCTTCTGCGTTTTTTCCCGGAATAAGAATAAGTGTGCCCTGTTCAAATTCTTTTATCAGCTCATTTGTTTTCCTTTCAGCCTCTGCAATAATATCATAAGTCATCTTCTTCACTTTTTCAGGAACGTCAAAGTCGTGTATTGAAAGCGTGTATCCTCTTCTCGATAGATAGACTGCTCCAAGAAGAAATGCTTTATTGATTGATTCAAGAGTTGCTTTTCTTCCGAACTCCCTGTCAATGGTTTTTATCATCTTGCCGTCTTCTGTTGCGAAGGATGCGCTTCCGGTTATCTCGCTCGGCACTTTAATGCTTGAACCCTTTGGCAGAACCTGCTCAAACAGCTCCCTTCCTTCCATTGTTTTCTTCCTCACATTGTTGATTATATTGGCAGAGTAAAGGAGCGCGTCCGCATCTCCCTTCGTGACAGTATCTTTCCCAAGAAGGAACGCCCCGGTAATAGAATCTGCAATTGTTCCGCAGAGATTCATGTTGTTCTTTGAAGAGATTATGTTATTGCTGATTTCAAGAAGCAGTTTTGCCTCAGTTCTTGCTTCTTCTGTTTGCGGGCTGTGGATATTGCATTCATCTCCGTCAAAGTCAGCGTTGTAAGGCGCAGCAGCTGCAGGATGCAGTCTGAATGTTCTGTGCGGCAGAACTCTTACAAAATGCGCCATAAGGCTCTGCTTGTGCAAAGATGGGTGACGGTTGAACAGAACAATATCTCCGTCGCGGATATGCCTCTCTATCTTGTATCCTGGCTGTATCTCAGCGCATAATTCATCTTTCAGTTCATCTGTTATTTTTTTCTTCTTTCCATCAGCCCTTATTACATAATTTGCTCCAGG
>JALOQH010000064.1 GCA_025453475.1 archaeon
GCATATCCCAGGGCGATCTGCGGCACTTCAGTGATTTGTCCTGCTTCATATGCCTGACGGAGAGCTTCCTGTGCCGCACCAAGTCCGGGCGTATTTGTCACTGCCCCTGACATTACCCCGACAAGCATCGGCATTGAAACCCTTCCTCCGAGAATGTAATAAAATGCGATAGTCAGACCTGCGCCAAGCAAAACTATACCGGCAGCCATCAGGTTCATCTGCATTCCTCCTTTTTTGAATGAAGAAAAGAAACCTCTGAAGACAGATGCACTGCTTCTGCCTGAAACAAAAACCCGGGAAGAAGGAATGCTTATTGACAAAGGAGATGAAGCCGAGAGAGAAATGTGGGGAGGCGTGCGTTCTGAAGCAGTTAATCAAGAGGGCGGCGAGAAAATGCCTACTGTTATAATCCCCATGGAGCCTATTGGTGCTCCCGAGACAAGCACTGTTCCTATTTCTGTGCCAGCTCTTGAAGAGATGGTAAAAGCTGGAGAGCCTGCCGCGCAAAAACTGGTTGAATCAAAATATTGTTTTGAATACGAAATAAGCGGAAGGGTGTTTCCCTATGCGTTTGACCCTGAAAAAAGAACATTAAAAATCTGCAGAGGGGCGACTGCTGATGGAATTCCTATCGGCGATATCCAGATTCTTCATAAAAGCGTTTCAAGAGAAAAACATGCCACAATAGGATATAACGGGAGCGAATGCGTATTGAAAGATGTTGGCAGCAGAAACGGGACTTATGTCCTGGACCATCAGCCAGAGCCTGGGGAAAAGCCAAAGTGGAATAAGATTGAGAAACCATACGGATTGAGAAATGGAGAGGTATTGAAATTCGGAGATGCAGTATTAACTTACAGGGAAAAGAAGAAATAAAGAGAGGCAATCACCACTTCTTATAATCGTGCCCGATTTTAGACGGGATTTTATTTTCGTAATCGTGCCGGAATTTAGACCGGATTTTACTCTTAATTTACCCTTAATAATCGACGAGAAATCAAAACTTCGCGTTAATTGTATCAAGTTTAAACCCAAGAAGAGGAGGTTTAACCAATCAAAATAGAGCGATTAAACGTCCTCTTCCGGGAAAAAGAGGTGATTATAATAGCTAAGTATAAAGGATATATAAACCTTTCGATTTTGTTGTAACTGTGTAATGAATACAGATTTCTCCTTATTCAAAGGTAGTTTTCAGAGCTCAATAAGGCATATAAACATTTGTTTTCTCTGTTTTTCATGAAAAAGGGTGCTAATCCCAGAGATAGCGGGGCTGAAAATCCTGAAGAGGAAGAGAGAGGATTGGCTAAGCTTGACAAAGTCGGGCAGGAGCAGATTCACAGCCTGCTTTTTGAGATGAAATTAAGCTGGCAGGCAATTATTTATGACTTAATCAAGACTGAGCAATTAGACCCATGGGACATTGACATTGCAATTCTGTCGCAGAGATATCTTGAGAAGATAAAGGAGCTTGAAGAAGCTAACTTTTTCGTGTCCTCACAGGTGCTTCTGGCTGCTGCGCTTCTTCTAAGACTGAAATCAGAGATACTTCTTGACGAATATCTGCCTACTCTCGATGCGATTTTATTCAACAAGAAGCAGGAGGAGAAGAAATACCTTCAGCAAAGGCTTGAGATTTTCGGAGATGTTCCTGAGCTTGTTGTCCGCTCCCCACTGCCAAGATTCAAGAAAGTCACTCTTGATGAGCTTATGAAGGCGCTCGGGCATGCTATCCACACTGAGAACAGGAGAATCAGGAAAGTTGTTGTTGCCAAGCAGCAGGAATATGAAACAGCGCTCTCTCTGCCAAAAACAAGGATAAATCTGAAGGACAGGATAAAGGAAGTTTACATAAAACTGAAGAAAGAGTTTGAAAAATCTGACAAGAAAATAGCTTTTTCAGAGCTTGCCGGGAATAACCGGGATGACAAGATTGCGACTTTCGTGCCACTGCTTCATCTTGACAACCAGCAGAAGGTCTCATTTTGATGAAATCTGGATCTTGCTCAAGAAAATGTACGAGGCGCAGAATGCAGATGCCCTTGAAAAATTGAGGATGGAAGCTGAAGAAGCCATAGGAAAACTTACAGATGAAGAGCTCGCAAGGGCAGATGAACTGGAGAGTGATTTCAAGGCGCCGGTTGGAACAGGGTTTGAATCAGATGTCACAAGCATTGATGATGAAGATGATGGGAGAGAGTCTGTGCTTGACATGATTGAGAGAAATGAGAGAAAAGAAGAATTTGAGGACCACGAGATTGAGATAGAGCGGGATAAAAAGGAAGAAGGCGAAGAATAATTATCTCGACTTCTTTAAGAGATTGATAAGAGATTTTTCCCCGAGAAGGCGCTCTTCGCCTGATTTCATGTTTCGCACCTTGAACTTGTTCTTTGAAGCTTCCTCGTCTCCTATGAAGATTGCGTTCAGGATATTGTAAGAGTTTGCATATTCCATTGCTTTTCCAGGCTTGTCAGATGTCAGAATGCAGGAGACTCCTTCTCCGCGGAGGAGTTTGACAAGCTTGAGCGCTTTTGAGTCCTGGCCGATTGAGATTATGATTGCTTGTGTCTTCTCGACATTTATCTGCGCTAGCTCTGACAGCCTCTCGACCCCGAATGATATTCCCACAGCAGGAATGTCATTTCCGATGTATTTTCCTACAACTTTGTCATATCTCCCGCCAGCAGCTATAACGTTTTTCTGCTCCTTAACGCGGACTTCAAAAATATTCCCGGTATAATAACTGAAACCTCTGGCAAGGAAAGGCATGAATTTTGCATTCTTTATTCCGTAACTCCTGCATCTGTCAAGAATATCCTTTACTTCTTTTGCGCCGTCAAATTCATTTTCAACGAAGAACTGCAGGTCTTTCTCAAAGAGCTTGAATAGGGTCATTATCTGCGTTGGTTCTGCAAATCTCCTCAGGTTTGATTTGACTGCATCTTCCCCGAGCTTGTCTATCTTGTCAAGCTCGCGCATTATGTTTCTCTTGTCTGTTGCCTGCACGCTGTCTATTATTGCATTAAGCAGTTTTCTGTTGTTAATGCAGACTTCTGCGTCTATCTTTAGTTCCTTAAGAATATCTGAAACAAGCGAGAGGCATTCAACATCTGCTTCAACTGAAGAATCGCCGATAATATCTGCGTCGCACTGGATAAACTGCCTGAATCTTCCTGCGCCTATGGGCTCGTCCCTGAAGTTCTCGCCAATCTGATATCTTCTGAATGGAAGCTTGATATTCGGGTTCTGCTTGAATATTCTTGCCAGCTGGAAGGTGAATTCATATCTTAATCCGAGGTTTCTGCCTGCTCTGTCCTGAAGTCTGAACCTGTCTGAAACAGCTTCGTCCTCCTCCTTCGGGGAATCAGGGCGCATCATCTCGTCAAATTCTATGAATGGGGTCTCGACTGGAACAAATCCGTAAAGTTTGTAGTATTTTTCAACAACAGCCTTTACTGCCCGTTTCTTCAGGGACTCAGGGGGCAGATAATCCTGAAATCCTTTCACTGTGTCTACTTCAATTTTCATGTTAAACAAAACCCCGACTAATTGAGCTCGCCGAGTTCGTCGTAACCCACTTCTTCTTCAAATTTGAGAGCGTATTTGTGGGCAAGCTCGCCTTTTCCGAGCCTTGCTAAGTCGACAACACCGGAGTAAATCATCCTGGCTGAAGCCTGGGATTTCTCCTTGTTGTGGAGCTTGAAAAGGCTCTCCATGTGTGTCCTGAGCTTATCATCGCTCTGCTTGCTTTTTACGAACTTGCCTTTCTCCATTATCTGGGTTACAAGTTCCAAGATTGGTATTTCCATGATAACTCAGAGGCATAAGGACTTATAAGGTTTTTGATGGCAAAACCAATAGCAAGGATTAAATAACAAAAAAGCCATGTTAAATCATGCTATTTTGGAAGAAAAAAGTAAAGAATGAAGGAAAAACAATAATCTACAAGCATACCGGAGGGTTGTACGGGCTGGGTTTTGTCGGGGCTGCGATTTATTATATTTCCACAGCATCAGGATTCTGGGGCGTTGTTATAGGGATTCTGAAAGCGCTGGTCTGGCCTGCGTATCTCGTATACGAGGCGCTGAAGTTCTTTACTTATTAAACGGATAAGAACTAATTTTGTTTTCTAATTTATTCGGTTTGAGCTTCTGAAACTGGTTGGAGATTAGTTAAGCGAAACAAAAGATAATAACTATTTCAAACACCAATAGAGCAGCAACCCCATTGCAGTCAATCCTCCTGCCAAGAGAATCCAATCTGCATTATTCTCAAACGCCCCTGATATATCCTTCAAGATTGACGGCTCTCTTTTAATGATGTTCTCCAGGCACTCTAACTCTCGTTTGGTGCGCCCGTATCTTTCCAGTTCGTCTGAAGTGAATATCTGCGCAATGCACTCGCTGCTATCTGCAAGTCTCCCTTTTCCGCAGCAATCTTTACAACTCCATAACGTGCTT
>JALOQH010000065.1 GCA_025453475.1 archaeon
GGCAACCCGAAAGAATCGTAGCCAAAGGGATGAAGAACATTGAATCCCCCCATTCTCTTGAATCTTGCATAAATATCCCCAATCGTATAATTGAATGCATGCCCCATATGCAACCCTGCGCCAGAAGGATAAGGATACATTTCAACAACGGTATATTTTGGTTTCTTCTTATCTTCCTTTACCTCGAAAATCTCTTTCTCCTCCCACTTCTTCTGCCATTTCGCATCTATGACGGCAAAATCAATCTTTTTCTCTTCCTTATTCCCAACGCTCTTTGAAACCTTTATCATATTTATCTCTGCAAAACCCCAAATTTAAATGTTATCCTGAAAGCCTTAGAACCCTTCTTGCAGGTTCTTCAGAAGTCCCTTTTTTCTCAATTGATTTATTCCAGAAGAAGAATATTTGTAGATTATGTCTGCTTTAGTATCGTCATCAGGCCACGGAGCCACCATCACAATATCCTTCGGCCTTAGCCATAAGCTTCTCTTGAACCTTCCCGGAACTCGGCAATTCCTCTTTTTGCCGTCTGTGCAGTGGACCTCCATCCTATTCCCGCCATATCTCTGCGTTACAACACCTATAACCTCACCTTTCCTCGGCATTCTGACCCTTACCGGCATACCGGACTCGTCCAGCACGTTCTTTTCAGTTCCTTCCTCTTTTATCTCTTCAAATTCGCCGTACTCATTATTCTCTTCTGCCATACAATTATACTGCAAAAAAGGTTTTTTAAAGCTATCCTGCCTCATATAACCATGATTACTGCAAAATTTTCAGGAGATAAAGTAACATCCCTCTCCCCCGAAGCATTTTCCCTATTTGAAAAATCATGCTTCGGAGAAAAAAAAGAGCAGAAGATAGAATATTCCCTTGTAGAGGCGCTTCATCTGGTCTCAACAGGAAAAATGCAGACTTTCTCAGGAAATAAAGAAATAGATGCAGAAACTCTGATGAAAAAACTGAGAAAGATTGATAAAAGAATAGAAACAAAGCTCGTGGTCTATTCAGATTTAAGAAAAAGAGGATATGTTCCCAAGACCGCATTAAAGTACGGAGCAGATTTCCGCGTTTATGACAAAGGGGACAAGCCAGGAGACGCCCATGCGAGATGGATCCTGTTTGCAACTAAAGAATCAGACTCAATGAACTGGCATGACTTCGCCGCAAAGAACAGAATAGCGCACTCTACCCAGAAAAATCTTCTCATTGCAATAGTTGATGAAGAGTCAGATGTCTCTTATTATGAAGTATCATGGCTAAAGCCATGAATTAGCACTCCAGTTTTAGTATATGATTATAAGGAAGTTGAACAACAAGGAACCTTTGGTTCCTTATGTATGAAGTATCTTGGCTGAAGCCATAATCCCGCAACATCACATAAAAGTTTATAATAAGTCAGTTCTAAAAAAACATATGCAGAATGTCAATCACATAAAAGAGAGGATTGTCTCAATAATCCAGCACAAAGGTCCAAGCCTCCCCGTGCAGATAGCAAGCACAATTAATGTTGCCCCGATGTTTTCTTCAGTATTTCTCTCAGAGTTATACGGAGACAAAAAAGTCCTGATGTCAAATATGAAAGTGGGAAGCTCTCCGCTATATTTTCTCCCGGGGCAGGAACCGCAATTGGAAAATTTTATAGAACACCTCAATCAAAGGGAGAAAGAAGCATTCTTTCTGCTTAAAAAAGAAATCGTTCTAGAAGATTCAAAACAAACCCCGATAATTCGCGTTGCTCTGAGGGCAATAAAAGATTTTGCCATACCATTTAGGATAGAAGCAAATAACGAGCACAAATCCTTCTGGAGATTCTTCCTCGTTTCAGAGCAGGACGCTCTCGAAAAACTCGCTCCCCAGAAAAGACTCAAGGATATTCCAAAACCGGAGGAAAAAGTAGAATTGGAAATCAAACCCCCGGAAGAAAAATCGGAAAAACCAAAACCCGAAAATAGGGCATCAGTTGCCCCTCTCCTGAAAGAATTTATTCTATCAAAAAACCTGGAAATCATGGAATCTCTTGTTGAAAAGAAAAAAGAAGCTGTTCACAAAGTAAGAACAGACTCTTCTCTGGGCAAGCAATCGTACTATCTTGTCTTCAAGGATAAGAAAAAAATAACAGAAACCGACCTGACTCTGATTCTGCAGAAAGCTCAGGCAGAGAAAATGCCTGCAATTCTCATCTCTACGGGAAGTTTGGACAAAAAAGCACAGGAATATCTAAAATCCTGGAAAGAACTTCTGAAATTCGAGAAATTCCCCACGCAAAGCTAAAGAAAGCTTTAAATACGAAGTCTTCAGAACATAATTATGGGTAGGATAAAGCCGCTAATGGTTAAGAAGGCTGCAAAACAGCTTCTTGAAGGAGAGCATAAGTTCAGCGAAAGCTTTGAGCAGAATAAAAAGCTTCTCGGGAACAATACCATGCCAAGCAAGCCTATAAGAAACAAAGTAGCAGGCTATATTTCTCGTTTGGTGAGAATGAAGAAAGCCCAGTGAGATGGAAAATAACGAATCAATAGAAAAACCAGCACCAGAGACACAAGCACCAGTTAACAAGGAAAAAAAGAGTAATGCAGACGATAATGTAATCTTCATAGG
>JALOQH010000066.1 GCA_025453475.1 archaeon
TTCCATTATCTCCTCTGAGAGGGAAATCTCTCCCTTTTTCAGGAAGCCGTGGACAATGTCAACTATCGCAACCAGCTTTCCGCCGTTGTAGCTGACTTCCAATCTGTCTCCGACATGGATGTTGAGCTTTTTCGCATCAGCTTCGTGGACAAATGCCACTGGACGCCCTGCGCCAAGCCCCCACTCTCTTATTTTAAGCCTCATTTGGAATTATTTTGATTCTGATTTCTTATCTTCAGGCTCTTCTTTTGAGAAGAGGTTAAGAAGATTCTTTTCCTTGTATAAATCAAGCAAAATCATGAAGTAGGCAAATATCAGGGGGCCGAGAATCAGACCGATGATTCCGAACAGATAAAGCCCGCCGATTGCGCTGATAAGCGCGAATACCGGGGAAAGTATTGTTCTCCTTGAAACAATGTATGCAAGAAGGACATTGTCTATATTTGAGACGATAACTGCATTGTAGAGGACAAAGGCGACAGCCATTCCGGTATTGCCCATCGCAAACATATAGACTGCGACAGGTATCCAGACAAGGAATGCGCCTGCAATAGGTATGATTGCTGCGAATATTGCGAGGATGGAAAGAACAAGAGCGTTTTGCACCCCAAAGATGAAGAATCCAAGCGCTGCAAGCAATCCCTGGGCAATGCCTACAACGACATTTCCATAGATGATTGAATAGGTAATGTCTTCAAACTGCTTCACGACTATCCTTTCCTTGACTTTGCTCAACGGAGAGATGCCTTTCACGAATTCCTTTATTTTCTCGTGGTCTCTGAGCGTGAAGAAGAATACGAAACCCACCACGAAGAGATTAATCAGCAAAAGAGGGATGTTCAAAATGAAATTGCTAAGTCCGCTCATCACAGAAGATGTCAGCTTCGTCACTATGCTCCCAAGTGCTGCGCTTGTCTGCGCGACGAACTGCTCTGAAGCTGTTGGGAAGAAGTGGCTTAGGAATGCACCAACATCAAGTGATTGTGAGGCGCGGAATATTTCGAATACCTGCTGGCTAATCATTGGAATAACAAACCAGAGAGGAACCAGAATTATCAGAGTTGCGATTATTAATACAATGATTGCGCAAAGGGTTCTGCTTTTGATTGTTTTGTTGAGAATCCTCAGAAGAGGCATGAACATATAGGCTAGAATGAGCGCCCAGAGAACAGCAAAGATTATTGGTTTCAGCGCGAAAAAGACAAGAACGCCGAGAAGGACTAAGACTACAATTGCTGAGACCTCCCTAATCATCTTGTCATTTAGTTCCATGCTATTCTGAAATAAAGGATGTATATAAATTTAGTGAGGGAAAGAAAGTTTATAAATAACTATAATCTGGGAGAGGTTATGAGCGTAATAAACAAGATATTCTCGAAGAAATTTGACGAAGAGGTGCATTCTGATTTTGTCAAATTCAGCAAAGGCGAGTTTAATGACAGGTATCTTGTTGAGGGGAAGAAGCAGAAAGACAGATGGAGCATAAAAACAAGCGCTGAATTCGCTAATTTCCTTGTTCGGAAGTGCTTGCAGAACGTGAAGGGCAAAATTCCAATGACTGGCGCGATAATCTGCACAATGGATATAAGCAAAGACGCTGATTTGCCTGTTGAGAAAGTCAAACAGTTTATGGGGGTTAAACAGCTGGTTATTAACGGAGAAGTTGAGGCTGATAAAATAATAAGAATTATGGACAAGTACCCCAGGGCTTTCTTTGCTCTGACGTTCTCTGCTGGAAACTCGGATTTGAAGATAAAGGCAAAAGCTCCGAAGAGCGCAAAGCCTGCCAGCGGGGGAGAAAAAGAGCCGAAAGCTGAGTTTTGCTCGTTGAAGACAGGAGATAAGTCAATAATTGACGACTTGTTCTTTGATATAAAGGATTTCAAGGAAATAGCAATCAAGCATGTTATCAAGATAACAGATATAATTCTTCCAAAAGGGGAAACTGACCCTGCAAAGGTAAGGGAGCTCGCAAAAAGAAAGGGCGTTGTAATAAGAAAGATAACTGCTGACAGCAGGCAAAGCGTGAAAGAAGCTCCGTTTGAAGCTTAAGCCGAGAACAAATTCTAAGATTTTCTGTTAACCGAATAGTTTTATACGGGGTTAAAAAGGTTTAAATAGGTGATAAGATTTTATAGGATTGAATAAGCTATTATCTTATAAAATAAGATGAAAGAAAAGATAACTGTAACCATAGCTCCAGAGACATTGGAGATAATAGATGAAATAATGAAGACGGACAGATTCAGAAATGTTTCTCACCTTGTTGAGGATGCAATTAAACTGCTGGGGGGAAGAAAAAATGATAAGAATAAGAGATGAATCTGATTTATCTAACTGGTTTAAAAAAAACTACAAAAAGATAGGTTTTTCCAAAATTATCAAAGATAATGGTGGGAGATTTCCAGATTTTATCATGATAAAAGATAACAAAACAGTAAAAGTTGAGTTGGAAGTTTCTTCTTCTAACTTTACTCAACATAAACATCAAATTAGCAAAGTAGACATTGTCGTGTGCGCCAATAAAGATGCAGACCTGGGCGTCCCAATTATAGAAATTGAGAAGGTTAAACTAATAGAATGGAATAAAA
>JALOQH010000017.1 GCA_025453475.1 archaeon
CACCCCTCATAATCCGCAACAAATCTTAAAACAATATCCTTTGGTACCAGAGTCAGCTTACTCGCAACAGTTTTTGCCATTTTACTCATCTCTCTCCGAACCGGAATTTGACACAACAAGCTCAAGTCCGAGAGTATTATCATATCTATGCATGTTCTCCCTTATCTTCTTTGCTAATTCATCCTGTCCGGCATTTACTGCCTGCGCATATCTTCTGCACTGGGCGAGATATTCAACAAGAAGATTCCTTCTCCCATTAAACTGAGTTTGCTCATTCATTCTTTCACCTTCAAAGCCCCAAAATATCTTGTAGGGTCTTTTCTCAGATATTTTAACCTCTCATAGACTACATCTGCAGCTTCGCTTATTGTGCTCATAACCATAGATTCCCCAAGAGGCACTTTGTAAGGAAGTCCGTACATTTTTGTAAAACCTCTTGAAGAGGCGCCGTTTGGTCTTCCGTCTCTCTTAGCTAAAAGCAAATCCGACAATTCCTTTGGCATAGGTTCTCTCAAAGAATTTGTCACAACCCATGTTGCATCCTTAAGAAGAGGCATGTCTTTTTCTGCATGCTTCGCAATATACTCCAAATCATTTCTCACGCTTGGCAGTTTAGAAGCAGTATTCAGAAGAAATACTTCAACGCCCTCATTTCCGATAAATTCATACATATCCCTAAGAGCGCTGATTGTACCAGGTACTCCCCTGAGCCTATAAGTGCTTGTCGGTACAAAGAATAATTCGTCTTCGGGAAAAGCAGACATTATGTTCTCCGGGGCTTCATGTGAAATGCCTGCGAAATCCTCAAGTGTCATTCCCCCGGGAATGTATTTCTGCTCAGCAAGCATTGGAATCAGCCCCTCCCTGAATATCCTCGCTTTCTGATTCATTTTATCAAGAACACCTGTTGCTATCTTTAAGCCAGAGTCAATTCCCTCAGGCTCGAACGCCAGGACGTTATATCTCCTTATTTTGAGCTTCATCTTATTTGTTACTCCTGAATAGTTATAGTAGAAGTAGTATATAAACCTTGCTATATTGTACCTACCCGCAAGTGACAAATACAACCGAGTTATCTAGAAATTAACCCTTAAAACCCTCAAAAACACGCGTTTTACCACTCAATCTTCTTGCACGGCTTTTTCACGAACATTATCTCCCCCTGGAGCTCATAAAAATCAATTGTTCTCTCAACCTGGTCATTGAAATACCTTATCTGATAGTCTTTATCGTCCTTGTCGAACGCCTCTATTGCCATTTCCTTGGTAGTTCCGTGGTCAATAAGCACATAATGCTCATCCACACTGAGTTCTTTGCCGTCAACCCTGATTTTATCGCCTTTTTTTATCTGCGAAATTGGCTTTGATGCCTTTATTGTAATCTCCCTGTCTACATCGTCAGAACCACCCTCAAACTTCTCCTCAATCTCGTCAAGCTCCTTGTCGAGCTCCTTTTCAGATATACCCTTCTCGCATCCCGCGCACTTTTCAGCTTTTTTCTTTGATATTTTTTTAGTTACCATTCTTTTTTCTCCGCAATTATGCACTCTTCATCTTTATTTGGCGCATTATCAAACATTCTCTTTCTAAAATCTGCATTCTCCTCAGCTCCAATACCCTCTTCCCTAAAGCCTCCCGCTCCATTTTTTCTTTTTTTCTCCTTTAGTTTCACACTTTCCAGGCTTTTTGCAAATTTCTGAAGGATTTGCTTTGCTTCTTTCCGCACTTCCTCGCGCTTCGCCTCATTTATCATAACCATAAAGAAGATTTTTGATTTTTAAAGTCTTCTATGCCTCGGGGCATAGAACTGATTACTTGCAGAGCTTTCTCTTCAGCAGTTCATATACGACACTCTCGTCGCAGCCGGGTTTGCCCAGATAATGTGTCTTGCTGAATTTTGTCATTACCGGTCCATGGAAATCGCTCCCAGAGGTAAGAACCAGATTGTATCTTCTTGCAAGTTTTTTAATTTTCTTCACAACATACGGCCTCTTGAAAGGTGGCTTGTCTCCGTTATCCAATTCCAAACCGCACAATCCTGCTTTGACAAGTTTTTTCATAACTCTATCTCTCAATAAATCCCGCGATTCATCAGAAACCCATGGATGAGAAAGCACAGGAACTCCGCCTGCAGCTCTCACCAATTTTATTATTTTAATTGTAGAATTTTCTTCAACCTTCTTCTTTTTCGGGACTTTTTCTTTTACCAACCCGATTACTTCAAATAAGGTTGAGATATATCCCCTATCCAGGAGAACATTGCTAATATGCAGATAGTTATAATTGCCTCGTGCATGCGGGAACCTTCTCTCCAAATCTGAATAAGATACCTTGTATCCTTGTTTGTTAAGCTGTTTGCATATATCCATTATTCTGCTGTTTGTGGTTCTATTGAAAGAATTTACGGCGTTGTTTAGTGCCCTATTGTTCGAATCAACAAAATAAGCAAGTATCTCGTTCTCTTTTGTTGCTATTTCAATCGCAGGAATCACATTCACTCCAATTCTTCTTCCCTCTCTAACCGCCTCTTGAACCCCCGAAAAGCTGTTATGATCCGTCAATGCAAGAAATTTCAATCCCCTCTTCTTTGCAAGTTGAATAACCTGCTTTGGAGACAATTCTCCGTCTGAATAATAGCTGTGTACATGCAAATCAGAATTTCTCATTTTAACATTCCCTGTTTTTACGGAGTCAGTCTATCTCTGTCTCTTGGGAACATTGTCGCTTCTTTTATGTTGTCTAATCCACAGATTATCTGCGTTAATCTCTCCAGACCAATTGCCCAGCCCGCATGAGGCGGAGCCCCGAATCTGAAAGAGTCAATATAATCCTTGAAGCTCTTTGGATTCAGCCCCTTTGCCTTGATTCTCTCAGTTAAAAGCGCAGGTAAATGAATACGCTGCCCTCCGGACGAGATTTCAACCCCGCCGTAAAGCGCATCAAATCCCTCGCTTGTCTTTGCCTTTGCGTCCTCCCCGCGAGGCATAATATAAAATGGTTTTATTGAAGTCGGCCATGAATGCGTGAACACAATGTCTCCAGGATGCATCTCGCAGAGCTTCTTCTCCTGCTCAGGCGTGAAATCTTCTCCAAGCTTCCCTCCAACTTTCTTTATTGCATCTTCATAAGCAAGATAAACTCCTTTCGGAACTTTCAAGCCCTTAACACCAAGAACTTCCAGGTCGCTCGCGCAATTCTCAAGCACTTTTTTAACGCAGTATTTCGCATATTCCTCAAGCTCTTTCATTGCGCTCATCTGGTCAAAGAAAGCCATTTCAACATCCATCATTCTTATCTCGTTGATATGCCTTGTTGTATTATGCTTCTCAGCTCTCCAAACAGGCGCGAGCGTGAATGTCTTTTCCATTGAACATGCGAGCATTTGCTTGTACAATTGCGGAGATTGAGCAAGGAATCCTTTCTTTTCGAAATATTTCACTTCAAAAAGCTCTGTTCCCCCTTCGCTCGAAGTTCCAATTATGCACGGAGAATTCAGCTCAACAAAGCCCTTATTCTTGAAATATTCCCTGAAAGCATGGGCAATCTCTGTCTGAATCCTGAATATTGCCTGTGTTCTTCTTCTGTGAAAATCCAGGAATCTGAAATCAAGCCTTTTCGGCAGTTCTGTCTTGGAGAATTCAGAAACATCTATTGGAATTGGCTGTTCCGCGTTTGCCAGCAGCTCAACCTTCTCAGGATTTATCTCCATTCCGCCAGGAGCCTGCTTTGATTTGACTGCTTTTCCAGCCACAACCACAACGCTCTCTCTGCTTGGGTTTAAGTCCTTGAAAACATCCTCTTTCTTAGTAGCAACGCATTGTATAATTCCAGTCACGTCACGGACAAGCATGAATCTGACCTTGCCCAAGTCCCTTGTATCATGCACCCAGCCCTTCACAAGAACCTTCCCTTCTTTGCCATCAAGCACGTCTTTTATGTATGTTCTGTCCATATTACCTTAAGAAAAATAGCGTTTTTAACCTTTTTTGTTATCCAATCCTCACAATTTCCCCGTTTTTATCCAATTCCACAAAACTATGAACCTCTCTCGTTTTAAACGCTGAACACTGATTTTCTTCCAAATTATCGTCTGCTGTTCTCGGAACATGCACTATATCGACGGCAAAATCCCCGCATGTACCCAGGCACTGCGACTCAAACATCATCGGCACCTTCCTTGCAGTTTCATAAAGGTTAGTGGCGCAGGTTATTGCATTCTGCTGAATCATTACCTGCTCCGGAATCTCTGCAGGATTTCCGTGTCTGACATAAACTCCCCTCTCGTCCTTTATCCATGAATCTTCACTGCTCCCCCTTAGGAGGAAGATGAATGCAATTAACAGAATTAATGCCCCCCCAATCCAATATGCCCATTTCATAATTATTTTCCAGTCCTTGTCAGACAATTCATAGTTTTGATTTATTTAACTACACGATTCAAAATTTCCATCGCCTTTCTCTTGTCCACGCCCTTCAGCTTAGCAATGACCATTCCCATATAGGCATTTGCCCTCAAGCCGGGCTTCTCTTTCACAATATTTGCTATCGCCAGTTCCAGTTCATCATCTCCCATTTTCTCGACTTTCAAAGCATCATCCACATTCTCGCCAGAAACAACTTTCAGAAGAATTCCTTTTATATCTCCGGCATCTATCTTTCCTGCTTTTAATTTCTCGAGAACTTTTTCCAAAACAACCTCGTCAATCAATTTTCTTATCTCTTCAATCGGTTTTCCAAGCTTCGTGGAAAATTCATTCGGCCAGAGAGCAAGCATTTTTGCAATAAGATTCGCATCTTTATCATAAACCCTCATCAAAACATTAAACTCATCAAGATTTTCAACCACCAGCGGAATAAACTCCTCAGAAACGCCCTCTTTTTTCAGTTCATCCCTTATTTCCTGCCTTAATTTCGGAAGATTCTTCTTCAGGAGATTTGTTTTTTCTCTGCCCACGCGAAGCAGAGGCAAATCTGTCTCAGGGTACATTCTAGCCTGCCCGGGCATTGGTCTTGAAAACTCAGTTTTACCGTCGGGAAGAGCATTTCTCACTTCTCCCTCTTTCTTTTTATTCTTTAAATCATGAATCTGCCTCTCAATCTCCAAATCAACTGTTTTTATCATCATTTTCGGGTCCTGGAACCCCTTTACTTCTACCCGGTTATGCCCTTTTATTGAGACATTCAAATCCTGCCTTATTGTTCCAATGCCTCTTCTGACTTTGCATGCTCTGAGAATATCCCCTATCTTCAGAGCAGCCTCTTTAATCTTCCCAGGGGTGTTCATATCAGGCTTTGTAACAACCTCGACAAGAGGAATTCCCAGCCTGTCCAGTTTGTAAACCGCTTTTTTACTGTCTTCTTCAACAATCCTCGCAGCATCCTCCTCTAATGCAATTGAAGCAATGCCCACCTTCCCAAAGCTTGTCTCAATATAGCCATCGTGCGCAATTAAAACAGTTCTCTGAAATCCAGAGGTATTGCTGCCGTCAATCACTGTCTTTCTCATTACTTGAGAAACAGGATATATCTCGCAATTCATCAAAATAGCTATTTTCAGCGCCTCATCAAGCGCATTTTGGTTTATCAGATGCGGCGGCTCCTCATCCAAATCAACTAAGCAGACATTTTCCTTGTATCCCTGATAGACAAAATCCCTGTTTAGCTTCGCTTCGTGCATCGCAGCAACATCAACCTCTCCTGTCTCGCCAGCCACAGCATGCAGCTTCCTATGCACTTCAAAATCAGGCTTCTCGCTTCTCAGATATCCCGGGCATGAGCAAAAAAGCTTTCCCGTATCTAATTGCTGATGTATCTCCAAGCCAGCCATTAATCCAAGTTTGGCATAATCGTGATTGCTCCCTTCTTCCATAGATAAGCTTAAGAAATCAGATTAATAAAACTTATCTGTTGCCTTTGGCTCTCTTTCTCATTGCAGCATAATCAATCATCCTGTCAAGAGTGGCAGACATCTTTCCTGCGATATAACTATAAAATGCAGATTCATCCGGATGCCCAACCTCATTTGAGCCTGTCCTCTCTCTCCAGGCATGCAATGCCTTTTCGATTCTATCGTAATAATCATGTCTTTCTCCTGCGTAAATGATGGGGGCAGGCATTCCATTCTGTTTTAATATCAAATTCTGCAGTGTTCTGGCTGTCCTGCCGTTGCCATCCGAAAATGGATGGATTCTCAGGATATGGAAATGGGCGCATATTGCATTATCTATAACATCCATTCTTCTCCTGGAGCCCATGCGTTCATTGAGCGTTTCAAGAAATCTATCCATATCAAGAGGGATCTTGTCCGGAGCAGTCCTTGTGTATCTCGAACCGCTTACAGTTACCGAATGATTCCTGTAAAGTGCAAGATTTTCCCCGCTGTTTTCATCAAAAACAAATTCCTTGTTAAGAACAAAGTTCATAGGATCAACTTTATATGCCAAAGCTCTTACGAAATCCGCATCAATTATCTGGGGGTCATTATCCTCAATTCTCCTTGCGAGAGTGCCTATTCCCCAGGCATATGCTCCTTCCAGCTGCCTTATCAGCTTCTTTACACTGGGTCTTCTGGCAAAGCGCAACCTCCCGTGCTTTATCAATTCGTCCTCTTCATCTGTCTCTATCTTCGCAGAATGTGTGTTTGCTTCATGCTCAATATAGGTCTCATATGAATTTGCAAGAGGCCCCCTGTAAAAATCATAGCCTTCTCTCTTCAAAATTTCCAGTTTTGCGATTATTTCTTCCTTTATTCTGGAGGAAGTCAGTGATATGCAATCGTGTCTTCTTTCTTTGCTCATTGGGAATATGCCAGCAGAAATTTATATATAAACCTTTCTATTTTGTAACCACTAATTAGTTACACTATTAGAACTCGATTTTCTCGCCCCGCTCATTTGCATAAATCAGCTTGCTGTAATCCCTGAAAGCGCTTTTTATCCTTGGAAAAGCCTTTTCCGGAAAATGGTGCGAGAACCTTAATTCTGTCTCTCTCTTCTTATCAATCAGTTTCTTCAACAATCCAATTCCCTCCCCAAGCTCTCCACAAGGAGTCCTGCCTCCGCCGAGAATAGGCGAATCATCAACATAATATGTTCCTGCAAGAGGATTTTCCTCCAGCTCTTTCTGAGTTACAAGCAGTCTGTGACAGACAAAATAAAATATTCTCGCCATTTTAATTTCAGCAGATTCGGGCTATTTAAGAATTATTGTAACGCTATAAAACCGAGAATTACTTCTTTTTCCTCTTAATTTTCCTTCCGACAGCTTTTCTTCTTACTTTAACTCTCTTTGCGGTGCTTTTCTTGCTTCTGCTGCGCAGTTCTACAATAAGAGCTATAACTGCAAAGATAATTGCAACCGCAACAAGAAGAATGCCTGTTGTCTTTTCCTCTGTTGTAGCTGTAGAAGAGAAAATCGATGGCTTCTCTGCCTCAACAACAGGCGTTTCATTGCTCGGCGTCTCCACCGCAGCTTTCTCAACAACAGGCGTTATCCTCAAATCAGCCAAATCTCCAATTATTCCGAGCAGTTCAACCAAAACATCAGCTTTCCCATCGCCGTTTACATCAACCTCTTTCTTGTCTCCAACCTTCAATGTAACTTTTATCGGCTCGCTTGAAATCAGAACAGTTACTTCCTGTATTCCATCAGCCCTTATGCTGGTAATCTTAAGAGTATGAACTCCGCCAGCAACATTGAATTTGAATTGGCTGTTTACAGCTGCCTGCTTCTGGAATCCTGCTTCAAATATCTCATCTTTGAGTATAATAACTACCGGGCCATGCCCGCCTCCGCCGCCTCCGCATCCATTGTCAATTGTGCCGTCGCAGTCATCGTCAATGCTGTTTCCGCAGACTTCCCCGACAGAAGTTATCTCGCCAATGCAAGTGCCCCATGTTCCAGCAGAACATGTTTGTGTTCCGCCCTGGCATCTTCCCCTGTCTTTTGTGCCAGAGGGTCCAGAGTAGCATGTCTGACTCAGATTTTCATCTGTGCTCGCATCACAATCATCGTCTTTGTTGTTGCAATCCTCATCAACAGGCAATCCAGGCGTGCATGTTACATTCAAACAGCTCACGCACGAATCAGCAATGCTGTCCGCGCACTCTCCAACACCGCATGAAGCCGGAGTTAATGCTCCAGAATCATCGCACTCTTCTTCACCATTAATTATTCCGTCTCCGCAGCTTTGATTTGCAACGCATGTTCCAAAACCAGAGCATTCGCTATTGCAGATTCTCATTCCAGTATATCCGCCGATTGTGCAAGGCTCCATGTCCCCATCGCAAACCTCATCGCCGTTTATAATCTCATCACCGCAATATTCTGTATATTCGCAATAGGACAAATCCCAACCGCAAAGTTCATCGCATTCTTCATAACCGTTATAACCGTGTTCAGAATCAACACAAGCCCTTGTATCCCCATCGCATTGTTCATAGCCGTTTATAATATCATCTCCGCAGGACTCATAAGGATAACATGTATCCCATTCGTTACACTCACTATTGCACGTCTGTTCGCCATTGTATCCATGCTCAGGGTCAACACATGACTGCGAGTCACCATACTCACAGATTTCAGGTCCGTTTATCGCAAAATCCCCGCAATATTCATCTGAATCACACTCGCCAAACCCATCGCAGTATTCCGTGCATTCTTCCCATCCATCATAACCATCCTCTGTCGTGCAAGGATTTGAATCTCCATCACAATTCTCAGGTCCATTTATCATACCGTCACCGCAATATTCATCGGAACTGCATTCATCGTATCCCGAACAGTCAGGAATGCATGTCTGCGTCCCGTCATATCCATCCCAGTCTAAACAAGCCCGTGAGTCTCCATCACATTCCTCGTTATAATATACCTCTTCACCGCATCCGCC
>JALOQH010000018.1 GCA_025453475.1 archaeon
TGAATCGAGCGGGGTGAAGTTTGTTGCAGGCGACGGCACAAACAGGTATGACACGCCATATATCTCAATCCCCGCAGGGCAGTGGTTCCATTTTGCAGCGGTTGTTGATAAAACCGCGAATATACTTAATATTTACATAAACGGAACGAGAAATGCCAGCATTGCAATACCCAATTCATTGAACATCTCAAATTCATGGAATCTCTCAATCGGAAATGATGAGGGACAGGCATTGCTTGGGAGCACATGGCAATACCCGGTTATGGGGCAGATGGACGAAGTTGCTATATGGAACGGGGCATTGAATTCCACAGAGATATTAGCTCTATATCAGAAAGGAAATTCCACAAATAGTTCTGCAACAAGCGGCACAAATGCAAGTGATTTCTATTCCGGAACATATACAAGTGAAGCAAAAGATGCGGGAGAGGTTGTTGCATGGGGCAATATGAACTGGAGCGAAGAAGCACCTTACGGAGAGGAGCTCCTTAATTACCAGCAGAATGGCGCTGTAACTACTGGCGGCTTGAATATGGCAGGCAATGTATTCCTCGGGCATTTGAATGAAGCATCAGGAAATATTGGGGATTATTCTGGAAGGGGAAATAATGGCACGCAATCCGGCGGAGTAACATATGGCGCTGCAGGAAAATTCGGAAATGCCCTGTCCTTTGACGGAAGCAATGATTATGTTGATTTGGGGAATGACGCCTCACTCCGAATAACGGCAAATATAACTCTCATGAGTTGGGTGAAGTTCAACCAGATACCAAGCGGGACAACTGTTTATGCTCTGATTAATAAAAATGAGGCAGGAGGATATGGGATAATCGCGAATGAGCAGCTTGCAAATGGCTACAACAGACTGGTAACATATTTCTATATTGGAGGTTCATACAGAAATGCCGGAGTAAATCTAAGCGCTCTCTCTGCAGGGGCATGGTATCATGTAGCTGCAACATATAATGGAACAACTGTTGCATTTTTCCTCAATGGAAACATGACTGAAGCATTGGCTGCAACTGGAAGCATAGGCGATGTTGCATCATATGGCGTGGCACTTGGGGCAAATCCAGGGCCGAGCTATGCCGAATATTTCAATGGAGCTATGGATGAAGTTGCAATATTCAACAGGAGCTTAACAGCTGATGAAATCTCAAATGCCTATAAAAGAGGAATGAACCTTAAATTCCAGGCAAGGACAAGCAATGACGGAAATATATGGAGCAATTATCGGGGAATATCGGGAGAGGGAAGTTATTACACCAGCCCGGGACAAGCATTGAATCTGCCTAACTCAAGATATGTCCAGTACAAAGCGTTCTTCGAGAGGAATTCAACAAATTACAACGTGAAGTTATACAACGCAAGCCTTAATTATTCAACTCTTGGGGACGGAGTAACAGTTACTCTTGACTCTCCTGCAGATTCTGTTGTTACAAATGAATATAACATAAATATAACCTGCTCTGCCTCATCACTTGCCGGACTTGCAAACATAACTCCTTACTACAATAAGTTTGATTGGGGTCCTGCTGGAGCTGCACAAGAGATATCTGGGACAAGCAACACCACAACTTTCACTTTAAGCGAAATTGCTTCAACTGTAAAATGGAACTGCTATGCTTGCGATTCTGACTCAAATTGCACTTTTGCGGGCGCGAATAGGACAATAATCATAGACACAACTGCGCCAGAGATAAGTTTGACGTCTCCAGCAAATGGATATTTTGAAAATAATACAAGAACGCCAGGCTTTGTTTTCAGCTCAATTGACAACAGAGCAGCAACTGTCTCATGCACGCTTATGATAAACAACTCTGCGGGAACAGTTATTGTTGGAGGCTCAAACAGCAGTGTTAATGGAGAGACAAATATAACCCCGAGTTCGTTGAGCAACGGAAACTATACTTGGTGGGTAAATTGTTCGGATAGTCTAAACAACGCGGAAAGCGAGAAGAGAAATATTGCTGTGAATATCACGAACTCTGGCGCTCCGACATGGGCAAAGGCAAACACTCATATGCATACTACGGCGAGCGACGGGACAAGCACACTTGCGCAAGTAGTAAGCAATTATAGCAACGCAGGATACAATGTTATTTTAATAACTGACCATAATGTTGTGACAAATTGCGCAGGTTATACGAATTTAAGCGATAATTTCCTTTGCATTAATTCTGAAGAGTGGACACCTGGAAGCGGAGCGATAAAGCATGTTGTAAGAGCAAATGTTAGCGCGCATGTAGCGACAGGAACAAGCACTGATGCAGAAGTGCAGAATGCCATTAATACTGCCATGAACGAGGGAGGCTTTGCAATTGCAGCGCATCCCAACTGGAGCTCAACTATCTGGAGCACAGACTCCCTTATTGCTTTCCAGAATTACAGCATTATGGAGGTTTACAACGGTGTTATTGAGAGATTGTCGCCAAGCCCATATGCTGTCACTAAGTGGGATGTTGTATTAAAGTCCGGCAAGAAGATGTTTGGCATTGCTTCGGATGATATGCACATAATCAGCACTGATTTCAATAAGGGATGGAGCAAGGTCTACATGGAAGAGTTTACCAAAGAAGCATATATGGATTCAATGGAGAATGGCTATTTCTATGCATCTAACGGACCGACAATGGACGTTAATCCATTTACACTTTATTGCGACGGAACAGCAAGATACCATATGGGACAGACAGCAAACTGCTCGGAAATAACCGTAAATGCAACTGCTACAGGAACCAATTCAACATTCAGGATAGTGAATATCTCCCTTGTGAAGGATGGGAACAGGATTTACAACAAGACCGATTGCTCTTCTGCAAGCACAAGCTGCACTTTCCAATATTCAGAGAATGTCTCGAATTCAGGATATTACAGAATGGAGGCGATGGACAATAACAGCAAACAGCTATGGAGCAATCCTGTCTGGGTGAACAAGATTGTACCGAGGATAAACATAACTGTGAACGAGCCTGCGAACAACTCTGTGATTTCGTCCCATATCCAAACAACAAATATCACTCTTAGTCCGATTGCAGATACGCTGTGGATAAAGCATGGGACAGAAAATCGGACACTTTGCACAAACTGCTCAGGTTATTACTCCTACAGCGGTCCAATGAAAGAAGGAGTACAAACAATGTACATTTATGCAAATAACTCGAATAATGATGTCACAACTGCGGTGATTGATTATACCATTGACTTCAATCGCACATATATTGAGACTTTCGTAAACAACAAAACAATAGAGGAGATTACAAATGCTGTCTGGAGCGCTGGCAAGATATCCCTGGACGCAGAGAATTTGACTGGCTCGCTGATAATCCGACCGGTGCAAACAATATTCAATCTTACTAGCATTTATGCTGAGTGGACAGAAAATAATACATTAAATGCAAAAGGAGAAGGGCAATTGAATCCGGTGAGATTATTCTACAAGTTTGCAAATGAGACTGTCTGGGGCGAATTTGATAACGGGACATCCGTAACTGGCTTGAACAACAAGAACTTCACCATAAAGATCGAATTTGACAAGAACAACGAAACAGCGATAGACTTGCTCGGATTCAAGATAACCTGGACTGAATTTACAACGCCCCTAATATCGGGAGTAGGCGCAAGCTCAATAAGCTCAAGTTCTGCAACAATCTCCTGGACAACAGATATTGCATCAAACTCAACTGTGCTTTACGGAACAACTTCTGGACTGGGTTCCTCTGCTTCTATTAATGACAGCGCCACATCTCATCTTGTAATGTTAAGCGGGCTGGGTTCTTCAACTTCATATTTCTATAGAGTAATGAGTTGTGTGGCTTCGAGCTGCGCTTACGGCCCTCAGGAGCAGTATACCCCTTACTCATTCACAACGCAGGCGGCATCAAACAACAATAACAATGGCGGAGGCGGTGGTGGCGGAGGCGGCGGAGGCAGCAGCGGACTGGTACCCAGAAATGCCACCAAGGTGCTTGAAAAGCTCGCTGAACTTGAGATAACCCCTATTGGAAAGATAGTTGTAAATCCCGGCGAGAGCAAGAAACTTTCCCTAATATTGAGAAATGCAGGAACAACATATCTGAATGAGTGCAAGCTGAAAGGTGCTGGGAAATATGCTGGATGGATAAGCGCGATAGGAGTAAAGGAACTGAATATCGGGCAGAGGGTTGAAATTATCTTTGATGTTAATGCTCCAAAGGATGCAAAAACAGGCGAGTATCTTTGATGTTAATGCTCCAAAGGATGCAAAAACAGGCGAGTATGAACTGGGGCTGAATGTAGAGTGCCTTGAAATTATGGACGGGATAACTTTCACGGCAGAGATTATACAAAAAAAGATTATCGTATCGCTGAATGATGCGACTAAGGAAGATGGCAGGTTGAAGATAAGCTATTCGCTTCAGGAGCTTGCAGGGGAGACACAGGATGTTGAAGTTGAGATTGTTCTTCTTGGACAGAATAATGAGAGAATATCTGAGCTAAAGGAACAGAGGACAATCTCGCCGAGCTCAACCAACAAGTTTGAGACATATCTCAATTTGCCTGAGGATACCCGGGGCAATCTGAACTTATTGATAAATGCGAAATCAAAGATAGCCTCTGCATTTGTGCAGGAGTATGTGCTTCTTGAGGGCAATGCGCTTGGAGGATTTGTTGTATTTGACAGCGAGAATTCAACTGGTTATATTAGCGCAGCCATAGTTGTTGCTTTCCTTGCCTTTGCATTTATAGTTGGCAGAAGAATCCTGAAGTACAGAAGGATACAGGGGAGAAAGAGCATAATTTTTGCAATTGCCAGCGGTCTTGGATACCACAAGCATAACTGGGACAATCGAGTACACCGCCATGAGGAGATAGAACATTGAAAGTAAGAAAGATAGACTATACGGTTGGAGCAGGAATCAGCCAGAACAAGCCGTATCATCCTGGAGAGAGAAGAAAATACGGGCAGAAGCAGGAAGGAAGAGGATACAGGGAGATTGCTGCGGGAACTCAACCGCCTAGTGAGGAAGAACTGGCTGAGCTTAAGGAAGAAGGCGGAGTGATAAAGACAGAAGGCACTGCATTCGGAAGAAAACTCGCAAAGAAACTGCCGAAAAGCTAATTTTATCCTTTCATGACTGCAAGAGGAACTATTCTTGCAACCAAATTGCCTATTCCTGCTTCATGAGAGACGCGGACGACCTCATCAACATCTTTGTAGGCTTCTGGAGCTTCTTCCACAAGAGATTTTTGACTGAGGGTTTCTACAATAATGTCTTTTGATGCGAGTTCTTTCTGGATTTGCTCAGGCGTTAGTTCTCTTTTTGCCTGGCTCCTGCTTTCGACACGGCCTGAACCGTGAGCTGTTGAGCCGAAAGTTGTTTCTTCTGCTTTTTTAGTTCCAACGAGAACATAGGAAGCTGTTCCCATTGAACCTGGAATTAAAACAGGCTGTCCAATCTTTCTATAATCTGCGGGAATCTCTTTTCTGCCTGGGCCGAATGAACGGGTTGCGCCTTTTCTGTGCACGCAAAGCGCCATTTTCTTTCCTTCAACAACAAAATCCTCAATTTTAGCGATGTTATGACAGACATCGTAAACAAGATTGACTTTTGCCTTAGGGAAATACTTCTTCAGCTGTTCGCGTACATGGTGCATAATCGTCTGGCGATTTGCAAAAGCAAAATTAACAGCGCAGTTCATTGCTGAAAGGTATTTCTGCCCGAGCTCGGATTTTATCGGCGCGTTTATTAATTCCCGGTCCGGCAAATTCTTGAAACCGTATTCTTTTTCCATTAATCTGATATAATCAGATGCGACCTGATGCCCCAAGCCTCTTGAACCGCAGTGAATCATCAGAGTTATGCAGTCTTTGTCCAATCCAAATGCTTCTGCTATCTTCTCATCGTAAATTGCATCAATTTTCTCAATTTCAAGAAAATGATTGCCTGCGCCAAGAGTTCCAAGCTGCGGCAAACCTCTTGCTATTGCTCTTTGAGAGACATCTGAAGGATTTGCAGGGCTCATTTTCCCTTTTTCTTCTGTATGCTCCAAATCTTCCTTAGTGCCAAAACCATTCTTGACAGCCCATTCCGCGCCATTCTGAAGAACTTCAAGAATATCTTCTCTGCCATATTTCTTTCCGCCTACGCCAACTCCGGAAGGAACTGCTCTGAATATGGAATGAAGGACTTCTTTTCTTTTCTTTAAAAATTCGCGGACAGGAATGTTAGTAGATAGGAGACGGACGCCGCAGTTAATATCATAGCCCACCCCACCAGGGGAGATTATTCCTTTTTCCAAATCAAAAGCAGCAACTCCCCCTATTGGGAAACCATATCCCTGGTGCGCATCAGGAAGTGCAATTGCATTTTTAACAATTCCAGGAAGCGCAGCAACATTCTTTATCTGCTCAAGGCACTTGTCCTCTTGCATATCTCTTAGAAGCTTCTCGCTTGCGTAGACTAGCGCAGGGACTTTCATTTTTCCTGACTTGGGAATCTCCCATTCAATATCTGAGATTTTCTTTAATTCTGCCATGATAGAGAAAGAAAAACCGGATTTATTAAGTTAATGAGATGAGGGTTAGCGCAAGCTGGGCAATTGAAACAGCCAGGATAGATATTAAGATAAACAGAGAGATTGGTGTTCTAAATTCTGCTCTTCCTTTTCTGATGAAGAAGAGATGGATGCAGAAAGCAAAGATTCCGCCTAAACTAATCAGAAGAGAGAGGATTAATCCTGCAAAGGTACTCTGATAAACCAGAATCAGACCATAAAGAATTGCAAAGACAAGAGGAATATGAATCATAAGAAAGCCCTTTATGCCTCCGGGAAGCCTGAATAAGTTCCACTCTTTCCAATAAGCGGAGTCAATTTCGTGATTTATTAGCAATACTGAGTTGATTAAATAGAGCCAGAACAACGTATCTGCCATCTCATACGTCCAGGACAAAAGTGATTACGCATTTGTCTTCACTTTCAGAGATTTTCATCTCATTGTAAGTGATTGCTTTTACATCGTTTGTAAAAATATACTTCTTGCCGTTATCTCCAATTAATTTGGCATCAAGTTTGAAACCTTCTTCTGTTTTTTCTATTTTTACGAGAGGCGCTTTGCTTATGACAAAAGACTCTGTGTCGAGCAAATAGAGGAATTGCTCGAGAAAATCGTATAACAGTGATTCCTTGTTTTCCGAGCTTACCGAGATTTCTTTCTTTATTCTTGGAGCTACAAGGATTTGCTCTGCTATGACTTCCTTTAGCGCGAGAGCTGCTGTAGAAAATGCCTTGTTAAGGGTTCTTTCTTCAACTTCTATCTTAACGTCTCCTGTGTGGGGGAGGAACTTGAATGCCATAGAATATCGAACAGAGAATAATATTTAAATCAATTCATTTTTCTCATTGGATGAAGATTCTTGAAATCCTGTTGATGGGCATGCTGATAATCGCGCTTGCTTTCGGGACAGTAATATTTATCCAGAGCCTGCCTGGAGAGAGCGAGAAATACCAAACCTATTCTGCAAATCTTACTGCAAGCGGCGATGAGCTGGCTGGGCTGACTGAAGAGAGCGCGCAGTTCTATCCCCGCATGAGATACCCGACAAGAGTCATAAGCTACAGGCTTGAGTCAACCTGCCCGCCGAGCAGATGGATTGACACCCAGAGCGCGTTTGACATTCTCTCAGAGAAAACAATCCTGCAGTTCTATTATTCAAAGGATGCCGGAGAAAAGCCTGACATAACAATACACTGCTCAGAGATAGTGCCGAGCGAGGCAGAATACCAGAGAATAAAGGGCCATTTTATAGCTGGCGAAGGCGGGCCAACAGAGATATTAGTTAATGCAAGCCTTTACGGGACAATGATACTTGGGGGCAATATCTCACTTTACAAAGAAGAGAGGTGCGACAGACCGCAGATAGCGATTCATGAAATACTTCATGCCCTGGGATTTGACCACAATACAAACCAGAACAGCATATTATATCCTGTGAGCTCATGCTTGCAGGAGATTGACCAGTATATTATTGATGAGATAAACCGCATCTATTCCATAGAACCGAATCCTGATTTGATGATTGACAGAATTGAGGCTAACAGGACAGGCAGATATCTTAATTTTATAATTAACATCTCAAACAGGGGGTTAAAGGACGCGGGCGAAGCTTATCTTGAGGTATATGCAGGACAGCAAAGAGCGTACAATTACACGCTCGGAAGCGTGGAAATCGGCGAGATGCACAAGCTGCATGTGCAGAACGTGAGAATCCCGTATGACTCGGGGAGGATTGCCTTTGTTGTTTCTGCAGGAAAGAACGAGATGGAAATGAACGAGGCAAATAACAGGGTTGAGGTAAGCCTTGCAATCAGCGACGATAATTGATTGCTGGTTTATGCTCTTAAATGAGAATATTTAAATACGACTTTGGGCATATTATTCTATCTTAAAAATAAAAAGATGGCAGATGAAGCAGAAAGCGTTCCGCTAATCTCCCATTTTTAACAAAATAAAAAAATGGTAGAGAAAGACCAAATAATAAAAGAGAAGATGGACCACTCGGGTATCTTTGACTTTTCAGCGTTTTACAGCTTCGCGCACCAGTGGTTCAAGAATGAGCTCTATGGGGTTTTTGAAGAGAAATACTCGGAGAAGGTTTCTGCAAATGGGAGGGATATATCCATTGAGTGGAAAGCTATAAAGAAGTTATCTGATTATTTCAGGATTGAGCATGGCATCAAGATGAACATTACAGGATTGAGTGACGTGGAAGTTGAGATAGATGGGAAGAGAAAGAAGATGAACAAGGGCAAGATTGAGATTGAGATAAAGGGCATTTTGCTCAAAGACGCGGAGAGCAAGTGGGATACGCAGCCCATGTTCAGGATGCTCAGGGAAATTTACAACAAGTACATTATACCGGCAAGGGTCGAAGCGCTTGAAGACAAGGTCATTGCTGATGTAAAAACCTGGAAAGAAGAGATGAAAGCGTATCTTGAGCTGACTGGGAAGAGATAAACCTGATTTTTATAGGATTGCGACGGTAAGAAAAACAGAACATAAATATTTATATATCAGTTTTTGCATTTTTAGATATGAAAAAGGGTATTATCTCTGCGCTGATTTTAATGAGTTTGCTGATTATGAGCAGCGTATCTGCGCTTGATATCTCTGTTGATAAGGCTGACAAAGGCTCTGTGCTTGTTTCTGAGCTGAAAAACCCTGCGGTCTTTGATTTCACGATTACGAACAGAGGGGCAAATGAATCTGTTGAGATTTATTCGCTTATCGGCGTGAGTTTCAGCCCGAGAGGAAATTTCGTCCTTTCCTCAGGAAAGTCAACTGTCCGCGTTGAAGCATATCCGAGCGCATCAATAAGAAGCAGGACAGGGATATTCACATTTGAATACCAGATTAAAGGAATTGGCGCTGATTTATTCAAGGACCAGCTAACCCTTACTATTGTCCAGCTGAAAGATACTCTGAAGATAACGCCCCAGAGCGTGCATTACGGCGACACAAGCGCAACAATAACTATTGAGAACCTGCAGAACACAAATCTTGACAAGGTTAAACTTGTATTCAGTTCTGCGCTGTTTAACGGGGAGAAGGAAGTTTCTCTTCAGCCTTACAAGAAGATGGATGTAAGCATCCCGATAAATACTGACAAGATAAAGGCCATGGGGGCAGGCTCTTACGTTATAAAGACAGATGTTGATGTTGAAGGCGCTGATGCGCGTTTTGAAAATGTTGTCAGTTATCTTGAGATGCAGGGAACATCAATAACCAGAGAAGCTTCTGGATGGATTATCCGGACAACCACAACGACAAAGAAGAATGAAGGGAATACTGTTGTGAAGGATGTTATCGGGGTCAACAAGAATGTTCTCACAAGACTGTTCACAACATTCTCGCAGGATCCTGTAAAGGCAGAGAGGAATGCCTTATTCGTGAGTTATACCTGGGAGAAGGACCTGAAACCGAATGACTCGTGGTCCATAAGCTCAACAACGAATTACACGCTTCCGTTTATTCTTGTGCTTGTTGTTATTCTTGCTGCGCTTGCAGTGTTCTTCTATACGAGAACATCTGTTATATTGAAGAAGAGAGTTTCTTATGTCAGGACAAGCGGAGGAAACTTTGCGCTCAAGGTTAAGCTGCATTTGAAGGCGAGAAAGGGTGTTGAGCATCTGCATATTTCTGACAGAATACCTCATGCGATGAAACTCTATCAGGGAGCAGGCATGCCTCATAAAATTGACGAGCAGACAAGAAGAATAATGTGGGAGATTGACCACCTGAACGCGGGAGAGGAAAGGATATTCTCATACATAATTTACACAAACATAAAGATTGTCGGAAGATATGAGCTGCCGAGCGCAAGTGCAACATTCACAAAGAACGGGAAGCACGAAAGCCTTAATTCAAACAGGACTTTCTTCATCTCGGAGCATTAACTTATTTTAAAAGATGAAAGATAGGATTTTAATAAAAGAGAATACTGGTTTGGATAAATTGGTAGATACAATTATTGGTTCGCTTGTAACTTTGTCTTCTGTTGCTGTTGGGGGAGTTAGCTTGTGGATGATTGGGGACGGGCATTATGAATATCTTCCGCATTTAGCATTAACAACTCCGTTGATATTCACAGCAGGACAGCAATTTTATACGCCCGCTTATCAAAAAAATAGATAAGAAAAGGGTTAAAAACCCAAAGTGTTCTATAAATTTAATCCCCCCATAGCTCAGTGGTTAGAGCGTCCGGCTGTAGACGAGGATTATGTCTAATGCAGACAGTCCCAAACAGCAGAGGGATTATGGATGAAGCATGAAAGGATGCATACGATTGCGTGTGCATGAAGCAGAACCCGGAAGATCCCCAGTTCGATTCTGGGTGGGGGGATTTAATTATTCTTAATGATTAATAATATGGGAGATTGCGGCTCGATGAGGGGGTCCTCGTTATTGGTGTATCTACGTAGTGGTGACAAATAGCAAGGTTTATATATTTGGAAAACAGGGGTTATGAATGGAAAAACGAATATTAACACCAGACGAAGTGCTCTGCCCCGGCGAGTACAATCAGTTCTACTCCGAGGGAGTCAGAAGGTACTTCCACATGGACAAGAAAGGACATGCTGCGGATTGGCCTGGGATAATTGTTGCGAAGAGCGACCCACCGGCAGAGATGGTTGCGTGGTTTGAGACAAAAATCAGAGAATTTTTAGAGAGGTATGAGATAACTGGCGAGTATAGAACTGAATTTCTAAGAAAAGAGTACATCAAATTCATAAAAGCTGCTGAGAAATCCCCTTATTTTCTTCTTGATGGTAACCACAGGGCAATTGCTGCGACGCTTGCGCATTCTCCCCTGCATGTGCTTGAGCTTAGCAGAAATGAAGACCTTGGAGAGATAGAAAAGATGGTTGAGAGCGGAGATTTATTTGACTGGCCGCATGATGAAAGAACCATTAATGAGTTAAGAGAGAGTTTCATGGGGAATTGCATGGATATGTCAGAGATGGAGGGGAGCGGCGGGAAGAGATACTTATTCCACCAGAACTCAAAATTGAGTTACGTAAAGAACTTCTCTGACAGAGTTGCGGATTTGGTTGCAGACGCACAGTTCCCAAATTCAATGGCAGATATGGTTGAATTCTACAAGGGGGGCCTGAAATGACTGGGAGAGTAGTAAACGGCAAATATCTAAGCGAGGATGACGTAAGAAGAGAAGATGACAAATTTAATGCGGAAAGAGCAAGACTGGGAGAAATTGACGCAGGCAGAGAATGTGTGTGGCATACCTCAAAAATCCTAAGAGAGATGTTTGAGACTCTTGAGAAGAGGGGAGATGCTGAGAAGGCGTGTGTGTGCTGCTATGGTTTTGATTTTAAGTGCGAGTACTACAGACCTCGGGGGGAGAAACAAAATGGTTAATAGAAACGAGCTTGACAAGCTTATTACTGACAACAATGAATGCGCGTGGCACTTCGCAGCAAGGGCTACGCCGGAGATAACAAAACTTGTTCACGAGACTCTTGACGAGATGAAATTCTATGACCCATTCAAGAATGACCACAGAACATGCGAGATTTACAACTCTGACGGCGGCTGCAAAGAGAGAGTTACACTTGATGAGATTTACCTTGCTCTGCTGGGCAAAGTGAACGAGAGCGAGGCTGGTGAAGGGAAGGAGTGCAGTTTGTTCTCTGTAGCAAGAGATAATGCCGCCATACAGAGCACAAGAACATTCAGGAACTTTATTGTCAAGAGCATAAGACAATACGGATGCCTTGACTGCAAAGACGGAAAGAACAAAGCCTGCAAGGGCTATGACGGGAGCGCAAGATGACAAAAGAATTTAGGGACTTGAGAGAGAAGTTATTGGGATGCGTAGCTGGATTGAGGGATGTTGAAGTAAGATTCAGTGATGACGGTTTGGAGCTTATGTTTGACCCTTCACGCAATGTTGAACACAGAGAGCAGGCAATAGCAGATATTGGAGAAGTAACCAAACATTCTGTTGATTACAAATTAAAATATGTTGCTTTCCCCGGTGAGGCAATTGAAACTCTTCTTGAGCCGTTGTATGCAAGAGACATTGACAGGTGCGAAGCATTGTGCGATTTCAGAAACAAAGCGGTTGGCTTAAACCTGAGGGGAAGTCATGACGCAGATGATATTGAGTTCTGCGGAAAAGGATTAAAATATGCGGATGTCGAATATGCGATGCTGTTTTTTGCCAAGGCGTTCTTAGAAAAAGCAAGAAAAATGCGGAGCGATGAATAAGATGGATAATGAAGAGCATGGTGGAAATTCAAGAACACACGGAGAAACCCTATATCAAAAAATGGCGGATAGAAAAATAAGAGTGGCTTGCGCCCAGGCAGGGATATTAGATATTTATGATCCGAGCAATTCTCTTGCCAGAGCTCAGGAGATATATGATGTTGCGCATCCTGCTTACATAAGCGCGCCTTCCGAGAAGGCGATTGAAGAGG
>JALOQH010000067.1 GCA_025453475.1 archaeon
CTTCTTATAGGATATAATATACGGCCTCGTAGCTCAGTCAGGTTAGAGTACTGGACTTTTACAGAAAAACAGGGTTTTTCTGTCCTTCATAAAGGACAGGCCTTGTATGAAGTAATCCAGGTGTCGCGGGTTCAAATCCCGTCGGGGCCATTTCGTTCACCGAAGGATTAGGGTCCGCAGTCAGTGCGAGGAACCATAAGACGAGAGTGAATCGAAATTGATCGTATCCGGGGCGAGAGCAAATCGGAATTAATCGTATTGGGCAGAAAAAGATGTATACAGAGTCGAACAGATTGATAAAGAGCATAATTCTTACGAATTGGGAGCGAAGGGAGATTATTGGGTGTCTTCTGAATACTGTTGAGAGAGGGGACAGAGTCATACTATTCTGCGAAGAAGGAGATGGAATCAATGCTCGGGAAGTAAAGATTCTAGGGAGATATGGAAGCAGAATTGAAAAGAGGGCAGATATGGAAGTGCCAGACGGGCTGATAGTGAGGCATGGCCTGGAGATGAAGTTAATCCCATATAGCGCCATAACTGATTTCGAAATAATCGGGAAAAGGAAAAAAGTGCCTATGATGGGCGGGAATTACTCTTGCTGATTAGCAGGATTTAACCATTACTCTCTCAGAGTCATATTCTACGGTAAGAGAATCTCCGGGCTCACAAACGCGCTTGAAGTTCAATGCGCACTGCAATCCTGATTCAACCTGCGCCTTCAACTCACAGCCGTCGTTATCCTGAAGCTCCTTGTTGAGATAAAGCTTGAACTTTGAAGGGTCATAGGAAGTTTTCCCGATATTAAGAATAATAAAAACCCCTTTTTGGGAGAGAGACGAATAAGGATTGTAATTCACGAAATAAGTCTCCATGAACACAGGAACCTTGTGCAGTTCTGCAAAGAGCGCATCCACGCATTCAGACATGCCGTCAAAGTCAGATGAATCAGCAGAGCACGGCTTTTGCGTTTGTTCGAGATAAACAGAAGTTGTGTTTGAGAAGGATTTTGCTGATTTCAGATTTGAGCACTGCGAGAGATTGATTCCCAATGAGATAACCAGAGCAACGCCTAAAATAACTGACAAAGCGAGGTAAGAATGGTGTTTTTGCATGATTTATTGTATAATCACTTAATTAAATAGTTTACTAATTTTTCAGAAAGGTTTAAAAAGCCACTTTTGTAGAAATTTATATTCCAAGGAACATCTATCCTACTTCAAATGCATATCCTTCAGCCAAAACACTCGAAACTGAAGCCCAAAGAGGCACAAGAGCTACTAAAAAAGTACAATATTTCTCTGTCGCAATTGCCAAAAATAAAAGCAAATGACCCTGCATTGCCTCAGGGCTGTGTTCCGGGAGAGGTTATAAAAATTGAGAGAAAAGACGGCGATAATGTAAATCTTTATTTCAGAGTCGTGGTATGATGGAAAAAGTAAGCAATATTCTAATCAAAAAGTATCTGGAGCAGCACTCCTTAGTTGAAAGCAACATCCTTTCTTTCAATGATTTCATTAACAACAAGGTTCAGCAGATTGTAAAAGAAATCAATGAGAACATGGAAGCTGATGAAGAAGTTGAGATAAGGCTTGGAAAAATCCGTGTTGAAAAGCCAAATATCATCGAGGCAGATGGAAGCACTACGCTTGTAACTCCTGCAATCGCAAGACTCAGAAATCTGACATATTCTGCGCCGATTTATGCTGAATTGACGATAAAATACGGACAGCAGACAGACAGTTCAGAGGTTGAGATAGGAAGAATTCCAGTAATGGTCAGGAGCGCAATCTGCAATACTTATGGGATGGACAAGACAAGACTTACTGAAGAATATATGGACGCGCTTGACCCTGGAGGGTATTTCATAATCAACGGAAATGAGAGAGTCATGGTAATGAACGAGGATTTGGCAGCTAACCAGCCGTTTATTGAAGAAGGCAGGCTTGGATTAACTCTCCGCGTCTTCTCGCAGAGAGGTTCGTACAGAATTCCCACAACAATCTCTGAAACAGGAGAAGGGGTGCTTGAGCTTACATTCAGCAGGCTGAAAAACATTCCTGCGGTTGTCGTGCTGAAAGCTCTTGGGATGACGAAAGAAGCAGACATCGCGAAGAATATCAGCTACGAAAATGACTGCCTTATTGTTAATCTTTACGAATTTGCAAACCTCAAGGAGTCTGAGGATGCAATAACGTTCATTGCAGAGAAAGCAGGAATACAGGGAACTAAAAAGGAAATTGCGACAAGAGTTAAGCAGAGAATTGATTCATTCTTCCTTCCGCATATCGGAACAGAGAAAGGCTCAAGAATTGAGAAAGCCCAAACATTGTGCAAGCTTCTTAGAATATACCTTAAGGCAAAGGAAAACAAGAAATTAAGGACAGACAAAGACCACTATGCAAACAAGAGAGTCAAGCTTTCCGGAGATCTTTTCTCAGACCTTTTCAGAATAAATCTGCTCACCTGTAACCGCATTGTAGCAGGTAAGTTTTCCATTCCAGGCAGCGTTGTACAAATAATCGCCGTAAACAAGCATGGTTCCCATATACGAACCACC